>CAYPKL010000305.1:0-9524 GCA_964411285.1 uncultured Rikenellaceae bacterium | reverse complement strand
AATTCCTTATTGAACAGGAGCAGGTTATTATTACTTTTAACCGTTAATAAGAAAATGCAGGAGTACCGCTTTCATAAAATAAATACTTTTGAGTATGATTTGATATTTTAGATAAAGCGGATTAAAGCCGGAATAAGATATTTAATTTTAAATCAAATAAAGTAAAATGGTTGAATTACCTGAAAAAATTGAAAATGAAGAGCAGCTTGAAGAGCTGATTTCACGTCCCGGAGATGAACTTGTCGATATGATTTCCCATCTGGATGGTGATATAATGATCCTTGGCATCAATGGCAAGATAGGTCCTTCACTTGCAACCATGGCAAGGAGGGCTTGTGACCTTGCCGGGGTGAAGAAAAAGATTATTGGAGTTGACCGTCAGAAAAACCCAGAACATCAGGAGAACTTTGACAGGTTAAAAATCGAAACCATTCAGGGTGATCTTCTGGATGTAAGTTTTATTAACAGCCTTCCTGAAATAAAAAATATTCTATTTCTCGCCGGAATGAAGTTTGGTTCTGTTGATAACCTGCCCTTAACCTGGGCGATTAATTCATATCTGCCTGCAATTGTGGCAGAACGATTTAAAAACTCGGTAATTTCTGCATTTTCAACCGGATGTGTTTACCCGCTTGTTCCGGTTAGTTACGGGGGATCAGCTGAGACTGATCCTCCTGTTGCGATTGGAGAATATGCTCAGTCGTGCCTCGGGCGGGAGAGAATGTTTGAATATGGTAGTATGAAGAATAGGACAAAGACCGTTCTTATAAGGCTGAATTACTCTGTTGAGATGCGCTACGGTGTCCTGGTCGATATCGCTACCAAAGTTAAAAACAGTGCTCCCATTGATCTGAGCATGGGTTATTTTAATGTTATCTGGCAGGGTGATGTTAATAATTCTGTTCTACGGTCGATTGAATTTGCTGCCAGCCCTGCAAAAATCATAAATCTTACGGGTTCCGAGATACTTTCTGTCAAGGAAGTTGCAAAGGAATTTGGCAGGTTGATGGGTATTGAACCGCATTTTATTAATGCTGAAGCCGAAACAGCGTTATTAAGCAATTCATCAGAGGCCCATAGGTTATTCGGGAAGCCAAAAATACCGGTAAGTCAGGTAATTAAATGGATTTCGGGATGGTTGAAAGAAGATAGAAGATTACTTGGTAAACCCACACATTTTGAAGTGAGAGATGGACAATATTAATTATTGATAATATGAATAGAATGAATAAAATGAATATTCCGGATGATGCTTTAGTCTCTCTGAAAAAAGGGGTCGTTATTCCTGCTCTTCCTCTGGCTTTAAATAGCAGGCGAAAGCTTGATGAGAGAAGGCAGAGGGCTCTGATCAGATACTATCTTGAAGCAGGAGCCGGAGGAATTGCGGTGGCAGTTCACACAACACAGTTTGCTATCCGGTCACCTGAAGTTAATCTCTTTGTTCCGCTTTTAGAATTGGCCAATGAAGAGTTTAGCAGGTTTGACACACAGACAGGAAGACATGCTATCAGAATTTCAGGGGTAATCGGAAAAACGAAACAGGCTCTTGAAGAAGCACGTACTGCAGTAAAATGTGGATTCCATGCGGTTCTGTTAAGTGTCGCAGCCTTTCAGGAATCGTCCAACGAAGTTATAATAGAGCACTGCAAAAAAATTGCAGAGGTAATCCCGGTGATTGGATTCTATCTGCAGCCAGCTGTTGGAGGAAGAAAACTTGATGTGGATTTCTGGCGCGAATTCGGTCAGATACAAAATGTGATTGCGGTAAAAATTGCACCATTTAACCGGTATTTTACTCTTGATGTTGTAAGGGGGATAACTGAATCAGGACGAAGCAGTGAAATTGCGTTATACACTGGTAATGATGATAGTATACTGGTGGATCTGATGTCGGAATATAAGACCTCTTTTGGTGAAAAGATCATTACCAAGCCTATTGTCGGAGGATTGCTGGGACACTGGGCCGTATGGACAAAATCTGCTGTTGAGCTGCTTAACTCCGTCCATAAGGGTGAATTTAATAATGATACAAGGCGAGCATTGGTTCTGGCAAATCAGATTACTGACTGCAATTCAGCATTCTTTGATACAGCCAATAACTTCAGAGGATGTATTGCTGGCCTGCATGAAGTGCTCAGAAGACAGGGTTTATTTCAGGGTACATGGACAATCGATAAAAATGAAAAACTATCGCCGGGTCAGAAAGCTGAAATAGACCGTGTATATAAAGCTTATCCTGAGCTCAATGATGATGCCTTTGTAGCCCGAAACATTGATCGTTGGCTGTCATAAATCCATAAATCTGTATTATAAGTGAGTGGTAATTTAGCAATCAGCATAAGACCCATGGTTATAAACGATCTGGTCCAGGCTATAGGATTGTCAAGATCTGAAGGCTGGAACCAGACAGAAAAGGACTGGCGGTTCTTATTAATGAATCCGGATAATATTTGTGTGGCTGCGGAACAGAGTAATAAATTAGTAGGGACAGCCGCTGCAACAGTCCATTCATCCAAACTTGCATGGATAGGTATGGTTCTGGTAGATAAGGATTTTAGAGGATTGGGTATTGGAAGGAAGCTCATGATTAATATTATTGACAATCTTAAACATATAGACTCCATAAAGCTGGACGCCACTCCTGCCGGACTCCCCCTTTACCAGAAATTAGGCTTTATAGAAGAAACCAACCTCTGCAGGATGGTTAATCCATTAAATAAAGGTTTAATGGTGATAAAGTCAGATCATAAACCGGAAATAATTAAGAAGAACAGGTTCCCTGACATTTTAAAGCTTGATTCAAAAATATTTGGCAGCAAGAGATATTCACTTCTTACCAGTTTATTCCAAAACTATCCTGAAAAAGCCTTTATGATAAACAGGGCCGGCCTACTTGACGGATATATATTTGGCAGAGAAGGTATTAGGTATGATTACATAGGTCCTGTCAGCAGTTTTTCGGAAGAATCTGTTATGTCACTTATTGCCATAGCATTGAATAGTATGTCCGGGAAAACCGTCGCCCTCGATATCCTTCAGGATAAACAGGATGTGATTAACCAGCTGGAGTTATCAGGTTTTGAAAAACAAAGATCCTTTGTCAGGATGTATCTTAAGAACAATCACTATGCCGGGGAAGTAAATTATCAATATCTAATCAGCGGGCCAGAGTTCGGTTGACCTGAAATTTCCTTAGTGGAAAGCGTAAAATTTATACTATTTTCCTGTTCACCGGATCCCATTCGACACGCCGCTTCTCAACATAAGCCTTGTGAGCCATCAGGCATGCAACTCCCTCCTGGTATGCCATTTCGATATTGGCGCTTGGTGTGCCTCCGTTTCTGATGCAGTTTATCCATTCACGGATATGCAGGTGAGTAATGTCGACCTGCCGGCCGTTAATGCTTGTGGTTGTCAGCCCTCGTGAAGCATAGTATTTTTCTGTTGCTGAAGTAACGGCATCGATCTTACCGGAGTTAGGATTGAAAGAGATCATCGGTGTCGATGGATCAATAAGTCCGGCATCAATTTGTTTCTTGTACCTTGGCGATTCTCCGTCTGCGGTAATATTTATTGCGCTTCCAAGCTCCATTGATGCGTCATTTCCCATAAATACCCTGCCACGGCTCAGGCTGCTGGCAAGGCTGGCGCTGTACAGCAATGTAAGATCGCGGTCGGGATATTCGAACACACATTGCAGCATATCTGCCATTTCCCGGTTATCTTTCCAGAAATAGATACCACCTGATGAAACCACGGATTTCGGAATGCCAATATGCAGAAGCTGGTTTACTGAATCAAATTCATGCGTGAACAACTGGCCGATCAGCCCAATATCATAGTCAAAAAACTTAGTCCAGTTATAGTACCGGTCAAGGCTGAAAGGTACTTTTGGTGCTGTACAAAGCCACTGATCCCAGTCAATTGACTTTTCATCTCCGGGTTTTGGTTTACCGTTTTTATCCAGATTTCTGATCCATGCACCATCAGCACTATTACGGTTGGTAGTAGTTTCAATAAGCGTTATTTTCCCAAGAATATCTTTCTTTATGATATCCCTGGCCTGCTGGAATACCACGCTTTGGGGAACCTGGTGTCCAAGCTGATATACAATATTACTGTTTTTTATTGTGTTATAAAGATCCGCCAGCTGATCTTCACTGTGAGCCGGAGCCTTTTCACAGTAAACATGTTTTCCTGCTTTTGCAGCTGCAACAGCAATAGGTGCATGGCTGTGATCGGGTGTAGCGATCATCACGGCGTCAATATCCTTGTCGTCGAGCATCTCCTGATATGTTCTGTATCTTTTAACAGGCAGATCATAAACTTTTCCGCCTCCAGCTCTTACTGTATTCTGTGCAGTTTCGAGACCATGTTCTGCATGAAGGTCAAAAACATCGCAGATTCCAGTTAATGCAACATTCAGATCATCCTGCAGAAGCCAGTCTTCCAATGTATTATTTGTTTTGTTTGCTTCAACATCATCCGGATGCATATAGCCTAGCCCATTCGCATGTGCGGTTGCTCTGTTACCAAAACCGATGATCCCGATCCTTAAAACATCACCTTTTGCAGAAACCGGCGGCAATGCAGGCAGTTCAATTTTGTCAAGTCCGAGGTCCCTGAGTATGCGGCTTTTCTTTTCCTTGTCATACGAGTGTTTTTCAGAAAGTTCAAGCCCGAATACACCAAGTACCGGAAGACCGGCCAGGGCTTTTAATACGGTTCTGCGTTTAATTGACGGTTTCTTGCTATCTTCCTGCTTTCCGGCGGAAGTATTATCAAAATTAGAATTCTTATTAGCCATTATATTATTCCTCCAAATTATTTCTATTGTTCCGGTTTCTTTTTATCAGCATGTCTAATCCAAAAAACAATCCCGACGGGAAAAAAGCCAGGACAATCAGGGCGGCTGCCTCAATAAGTGTTTTGCTTACAATTAGATAGCTACCTTCAGTAGGCATACTGTATTCAAGTCCTATTAAAGGGGGGTTATTCAGATAGTAAATGAATAACAGAGCAGCTCCGCAAATAGATGCCAGTTTTGTAAATAATCCAAGTATAAGGGCCAGACCTATGGCAATCAGCCCCCAGGTGTTGAGAAAATCCACAGCGCTAAGAATACCGGCATGTGAGATGATCCAATTGGAAAAACCTGACATTATCCATTTTGATTCCTGGAGGAAACTGAGTGATGACCAGTTGGGTATCAGCAGTTTTGAAAATCCTTCATACAAAAGATGCCAGCCGATGAGAAATCGAAGGATAACCAGAGCGGTCATCTGAGCCGGAGTGAAGATATTCTTATCTTTCATGATTGATGTAAATATTTAATATATAGTAATTTAGGTAATAACTCAGTTTTAAAGGTATTATTTTTAATTAAAAGTAACAATTTTACAAAAATTTATAACCTGATCAGTAATATTTATAGAAATTTAAGATCTTTTATCAGATCTTCATATTTACTTGAAATTATTTACTTCCGGATTTCAAGTCTTTTCTTTTACAGCTTTCGGCAAAAAAGAGACTATCAGGGCTCCGGCAAGGGCGACACAGATCAGAATTGTGAACCCCAGTGAATAACTTTTAGTTGTATCATGCAACACTCCAAGCAACATTGGAAAGAGTGATTCAGCGACACCATCAGCCACAAGGATAATTCCCATTGTCCGTCCGAGTGTCCGGACCCCAAACAGATCACCCGCCATAAGAGGTATGATCATATAATCACCTCCAAGTCCTATTCCAAAGATAACAGCGAAAATATAGATCCTGCCGGGAAAGTCGGGGACCAAAAGCAGAGGAATGACTGAAGCAACCAGTAAATATATTATTATCATAACATATTTTCGCTGAATCAGATCAGCCAGCCATCCCATTAAAAGCCTGCCTACAAGACTGCACAACAAGACTAGTGAAATAACATGAGCAGCTTCTGACTGGGTGAAATTAAGGTCACGGAGATACAGTTTAAGGTGCTGGTTAATTCCACCGACAACTCCTATTGCACACATACTTCCTGTTGCAAGGAGGTAAAAATTACGATTTGTCAGTATGCTTTTGACCGGGACTACAGGTTCAACTTTTCCCCTGGGATTAGCTTTGGCAGAAGAACCTTTTATAAAGAATACCAACGGGAATGCAATCAATATAACAAGGATTCCCAGAGCAGCCAAAGAATTATGCCAGCCGTAATTTTTCTCAAGACCGGCTGCTAAAAGAGGAACCAGCGCCCCACCAGCGCCAATACCAAGATAGGCAATTCCCATTGCTTTACCCCTGTTCTTGTCAAACCATCTCGAAATAAGAACCTGACACGGAAGCGGGCCGCCAAAGACATAACCAAGAGCATTGAAAATGTAGAACATGTAAAATAAACCCAGTGAGTCAGCAAAGCTCAGCCCCACAAGCGCTGTTCCCATCAGCAGAACCCCAACCATCATCAGCCGTCTCGGACCGTATTTATCGATAAGCCAGCCAGCAAAAAAGCCGAAAAGAGGAGCTACCAGTAACTTACCAACTGCATTTCCCGACGTGACAACAGTTCTTGACCAACCATATTCCTTTGTCATGAAATCAAAAAAGAAGGGCAATCCATAAAATGCAAAACCTACCAAAGCAAAGAGAGACAGGAATGTAGTTGCCACTATATATGTTTGTGAACTCTTAGATGAACCGGGATTGAACTGTAGTGAGTGGTCTGACATCATCTGAAAATTAAATATTGAAAGATTAAAAGTTATAATGTTTTTAAAAGTAATAAGTTTTTAGATTGAAAATGTAAGTGCTGCATAAAAAAAAAGCCCGCATTCACTTTTACATGAACACAGGCTTCAGGTATTAACAAGGGCTATTATTGTATTTTAATTTTTTCTATAAGCCAGTTTCTCAGTATTGCGTTCTGCTCAGGATAGGTCCAGTGACCAGTATCGTGGACGAGCTTAAGGTCCTTCGGTGAGCTAATTGAATTATATGCAGCGTGCATTGAGGTTGGAGGACATGTTTCATCGTTGAAGCCCCATGAATAGTATCCCGGGATTTTTAATTCCCTGGCAAAGTTAACAACATCATAGTAAGGAATTGTTGCCAGCTTTTCCTTTGTATTATTGTAAACGATATTATTCTTGTCAAAGAAGTGAGGCCATCCTCCCGCCCTTCCGTTTAAATATCCTGTAACATCGCAGAGGGCAGGATAAAAGGCTGCAAGGAATTTGACACGGTTATCAAGAGCTGCAGTTATGATTGATAAGGCTCCACCCTGGCTTCCCCCTGTAACTGCCAGGTTAGTTCCGTCGAATTGAGGAAGTGAGGTAATAAAATCGTTTGCCCTTACGCAGCCAAGATAAGCTCTTTTGTAATAATATCTGTCTTTGTTATCCATGTTAAAAGTCCAGTACTCTCTGAGAGCGTTGCTGCCAAGATCCATATACACTCCCGGATCCATATTGACAGGGATTCCATGTATACCTATAACAAAGGTTATTACTCCTCTTTCTGCAAGATTCAGATCAGGAGAGTAAGGTCTCACTCCTGCTCCGGGAACAACAAGTACTGCCGGGTACTTTCCCTCCTTTTTCGGGATAGCAGCTATTCCGTATATTCTTGAGTAGCCAAAATTCTGAATATTAACGTGATAAACATTTACTTTTTCGGTACAGCGTTCGGGCATAAGCGTCATCCTGGTGTCAAAAGGAACTTTGGCGAGGTCCGATTTTGCAGTTTCCCAGAAGCTCTTAAAGTCGGAAGGTAGTTCAACAGAAGGCTTTATTCCTTCGGGATTGAAACCTGCAGTAGCCAGTCCACGGTATTTTCCTCCCTCATAAATAACTGTAACGGTACATCTCAGAAATCCCGGTGATTTTAATGTTCCGCCATCGAGAATTAAGTCTTTTCCGTTGAGAATGGCTGAGTCTTTTTTCACCGGTTCCATTTTCTCGGGGCCGATCTCATAGTAAGCTTTCACCCCTTTCAGGGGATTGTTGTGATAAAGAACCTGAACTGAAAAGGTAGCTTTTTCTCCAGGGCTATATTGCCAGTTATCATGGTTCGGAGTGACAATTACTTTAACCATTTGCTCAGGGATCTGAGCTGCAGTAACAAGAGACACAATAAAAAGTGCAGAGAAGATAAATTTTCTTTTATAAGCTTTCATATTAATTTGTTTTTGTAATTCAAATATAATATAAAATTTCATTTCCCATTCCACCCTGCAATTCTTGCCAGTAGCCACCATTGTGCTTTTGCCAGTCTTATCGCTCCCGTAGCGCCAATATGTCCAATACTGGTATCACCCAGGTTTGCGGAAGTAATTGAAGGGAAAGTATGCCCGTTCCAGGAGGATGTTGTCTGTTTCCCGTCGTCATCGTAACATAAAATATCGGCATAGTCAAACAGTATTCTTGAGGTATCTGCCTTTACAAAACTTCTTATATATTCCTGTTTTATATGACCCTGATATCCCCTGGCACCGGAATACAGCCCTTCCGATTCATTATTATCAACAGGACATGTTGTAAATACTATTTTTGTAACGTAATTGTTTGTTTTGCAATAGTTAATAAAATCAATTGACGCATTCAGATAAGTATCCATTGAAACCCGGTTACCTGTGAGGGCATAATCAGCTGCATCCAGTCCCCAGCATGTATTTCCATCAGGACCACCGCTTGAAAATCCATACCAGGGTACACTATACACAGGGTCCGTATTACCGGTTGTTCCACCGTTCGTGTGATCCCAGCACCAGGAAAATCCAAGAACACTAAACGGATTCCCGGCATTTGAATAATCTCTTATAATATTCTTAATTACATCTTTTTCGACTGGCCGTGATCCTTCAGCGTAAGCATACCATGTAAACCATTCTTTTTCACCCATCCATCCAGTATTATCAACTCTTAAATATCTGTCAGTATATCTTTCGCTTACACCAATATTACACTGATAATCAGGATATAATCTATTCAACAGTGTCAATCCTTCCCGGTATGCAACTGCATGTGATTCCCCGGTAAAGCTTACCAGCATTTTCTTTACCGCAGCCAAATATGATGCCGGTATCTTATTGAAATCTGATACAACAGTATGATTTGCAATAATCTGGCTTTTTAAAGTCCTAAAACTTTTTTCATCTCCGTAAGATGTTCCTGCACTATTTGTTGCATAAGCTCTCACATAATAGGATGTGCCGTTATCCAATCCGGTGATGTTACTTTTAAATATTCCAATACCGGTTCCATCAACTGTCCTGTCATTTGCCACAGTCGGATTTTTAGATGAACTCCAGCAAACACCACGGGCTGTTATATTCCCACCACCGTCTGAAGTTATAATTCCGCCTGAAACGGCACTGTTTGTTGCAATCGAAGTTATACCCGTAGTGCCGAGTACAGCCAGTCCAACCTTTGTGGTGAAGGTCATTTCATCACCGTAACCTGTTCCTGCAATGTTTAAAGCATAAGATCTTAAATAATAGGTTGTATTTGGCAGAAGTCCTGTAATCGTACTGGTAAATGCCCCCT
>CAYPKL010000304.1:0-3962 GCA_964411285.1 uncultured Rikenellaceae bacterium | reverse complement strand
TGACTGCTGAAAGTTGCAACTGGATTAAAGACCTTTTAATGATAAAAAACGGTTTTCAAAATTGTAATTTTTTTTGGAACGGATTTTAGGGAAGCCGACACTGATACTTTAGCCAGAAGTCCTGAGCGGAGCGAAGGGCGGGTGCAACAGACATTACGAATTTGTCTTGGGAGCAGGAGCCCTGCCTGACTGCCGCAGGCAGGCAGGAAAAGCAAAAACTGTGACGACCTGTCCCGCCTTCAAGCGGGAAACAACTTACCCATTGTCCGTATTAGGCAAAGCATATTATTCTAAAATCCATTTTAAGTTTTTATCAAGCAAAGTCGAAAAATTTTCTGAATATTCATGATCAAGGCCAGAATTTATAGTTATTCTATTGTTTCCCCCAATCCTCTTTACTTTGCTTATCAGATCTTTCTGATTATTCAATAAAAAATCGTTTTCACCAGTTATTATGGCAATTTTTTTGTTTTCATCAACGAATTTCTTGATTAAACTATCTGAAACATCTGGGACAACAGGACAGTTCAAAACCAAACCGTCGACTGGTACAAATTGATTTAAAGCATAACCTATTGCAATAAATCCACCTGCAGACATGGCTGAGAAGATTACTTTATTCTTAGCAGCAGTGTATTCATTTACAATATGTTCGTATATTTCCTTAAATTCCTTGTCCGTTTTTTCATCGTTTTCCCCCCATCTATAGTCACGTGTAGTAAGGTGTATATAGGACTGCACAAATATCACAATAAATTTATTTCTGGTCACATTCGATGTCCAAACATCTTTCTCCTTTTGTATATTCCTACTGTTTCCATGAAAAACAAACAATAGCGGATATTTTTTATCTATTGAATAATTTTTTGGCAGCACCACTTCATATTTCATATGAGATAGCTTATTTAAACTATCTTCAATTTGCCAATCAATTTTTGCAAGCCTGATAAATTCGGGATTATTTATAAAATCTCTATATTCCCATCGCTCGAGTCCAAAGAAATACCTTTTCTTTAATCCATAATCTAAATTTTTTAAAACATTTGAATCTTGTTTGGTGATTAATAATAAAGAATCAAGTAAATAAGTTGCATCTTTATCAAATTCTGGATATTTACTCCTTGCATACTCGATTACGCGAATTGCAGAATCTAGATTTTTTGTTTGACAGTATTTAGCTGACAATGAATTAAGTTCCTTTAATGAAGTAAATTTTTCAAATTGGCCAACGGCAGCTAAATTCAAAACAGCAAGCAAAAAAGATGTAATAATTACTTTTGATTTCATATTCGTTTATTGAAGGTTGGTTTGTGTTCATTTTGCCTAACGGTTTGCACTATGAGCATATGGCGGGTTTCGGAGCGTTTCTCTATCAAACTATACCAAAACTTGATGCGGGATTGAATGCCAAATAACCGTATAAACCCCGCCATTGCTTATGAGCGCGTGTTGGGCGTTCGTGCTTTTATTATTCATATTTTCAATTATGGCATTCTATTAAAATTCTCATATATTACAGTCCATTTGCCGTTTTTAGGAAACCCAGGAGCATTGCCCCCTGCTCCATCCCAGCCAGCAGCCATCATGGCTACTGCTGTTAGCAATGCCCCATTTGAAGGAAAATATGGAAACGGGCCACCCGTGGCCAATCCGTGTTCATCAAATTGAAAATTCGCAGACGGATGTAACAACATGTCAACGGAAAGTTCTGGATTACCTGTTCGTGCAGCAGCCATGGCCAGCATCGGAAAGTCCCAACCCCAAGTCTTATCAAAACGCCAAGTTTCTATAATTTTATCCATCGTCTTTTTGAAACAAGCAGTATCAACTCCATCGCCCGGCAACATACCGTATATTCCAGAGAGCCCCGGATGTTCAAAATTAAATTTTGTCCACATGCTTTTGATATTCTCATGCGTAACATACACACCTTCTTGTTGGGGGAGTGGAGAAAGTTTTTTCAGCACATCGTCCCATTTACTATCTCTTATCAATCCCAAACGTTCTCTCCAAACCTGTGCTGTTCTCAAACCAAAGCGCCAATAGCCAAGTTCGAAAGTAGGATTATAAGTGGTTTCAGGCTTTGTATTTTCCGAAACGATATACATTGGAGGGCCCAAGACGTAACGATTGTTGACTTTTTCGAAATATGCATAATCCGCCATAAACTCAGCGGTTTCAAAAACGACATTTCGCCATTTATCGAGTGTTTCTTTTGTGGGATGCAAACGATAATCCAATTCAGCAAAATAAATCGGGTGTGGTTGTTGCCAGATAAGCAGCGCATGAATGGGGTGTGGCCAATCACGATCGAAATTGGCTGTACACTTGGGCCAGCGTGCGCCGGTGTATCCTTGATTTTTTGCACGTTCTATTGATGTTGGCAAATAGTCGTTATACACGTGCAAACTCTTTTCGAACAATGGCCATCTGTTCCATAGCGCGTAGTGCACGCCGTGCCACCAAATCATTTCGAAATGAAAACGACCATACCAGCCATTGTTTACCAATCCTGATTCCTGAGGAGGATAAGACCCGGCCTCGTTCACTTTCATCAAATATTGAGAAAGTACAATCCTGCGTTCGAGTTCTTTCCAGCGATTATCTTTACTTTGCGACAAATCAATGGCAGCGCTAGATTCCCAGAATTCGGGCCATGCCTTACTACTTTCTTCAAAAACCTGATTCGCCGCATATAATGGCTTTGTGCTTTTCTCGGGAGAGAACGAGCAGGTAAATTCAATGCTGTCTGTTTTTAAAGGATTCAGATAGAATCTGTGCTGCGATGTAATTGTGTCACCTGATAATAATTGGGCTGGAGAAGTCCAGTTGAGATAAACAAAATATTTTGTATCATCAAGTTTTCGGGCGATCACAGCCGATTTATTATTTTTCAGTTCCACTGTCGATGAATGCGCGTCGCGTTTATTGTAATCTTCTCCTCCTCCCGGATTCGGATATGGAAAATAAAGAAATATTCTTATTTGCCCTCTTTTTATTAAATTTGATTTTACCAAAACTCCAATAACATCATCGTTTGGATTGCATACTGTTTTTACGGTTACTGGCTTCCCTTCCAATTCAAAATAACTTGTTATTATTCCATTCCATAGATCAGTCTCCTGACGCGTATTTTTCAGATCGTCTGCTATAACCTTTGTTCCATTGGACTTTAATAAAGAGAACCCGATACGTCCCAAATTAAATCGATGCGGATTTTCAGCCAGCCACGAAGACAATTCAGGCTGTTCATTATTGGGGATGTTGTATCGAACCATCCGTCCGTGTGTATCCATTATCAATCCCTTGAAGTCTTCAACCCGCGATCCTTTTGGCAACTGAAGGCTATGCCAACTCCAGTGCGACATCGTGTTAAACGATACAAAGGTTTGAAGCCCGGTTATGTCTACACCAAAAGCAAACTCTCCATTACCAACCTGGGCAGGGCTATTAGGATTCGTTGACGTAGTTATTATTCTATGCCGTTCAACAACTACTTTCCTATCGATTTTTTGTTTTGTAGCATTCACATTGCTTTGTGCAACTGCATTTAGCAATAGAAAAAACATTAAAAATACTTGAACAAAAAGTTTCATAATAATTTGGTTAATAGGTTGTTTTGATATAAAAAATGAAAAAAAATCTAATTTGGGAATACTCAAGTCATCGGTGTCCTCTTGCATAACGCCCAACGGCCCGGCAATATGGAGGGCCGAGCGTTAAGTCCCGACATGTTATGTCGGGATATCGAGGAGCCAGCATGCAGGTGTGGTGTGTTACCCGGCGATAGCGCCGGCCACCCCGATTCATCGGGGCTGGTACTATAGCCAGGAAACTGTCAAGGTGCAAGGAGGGTATGCTGTGCCCCGGCAAGCGCAGCGAAGTCGGGGGCGCACTTTTTGCCGTCTTTCAGCCTCCGAACCCTTGGCGAAGGAGGCCAGGTAGAAAGTTTATTGAGCTTT
>CAYPKL010000303.1:0-2654 GCA_964411285.1 uncultured Rikenellaceae bacterium | reverse complement strand
AGCCCACGCCTCCGCAGCCTTCACAGCACGGCGCCAGCCCTTTACAAGAGAATCAGTCTCTTCCTTAGCCATTCCCGGATCAAAGGCTCTGTCGAGCTGCCATTGATTTTTAATCTCTTCCATGCTGCTCCAGTATTTAACTGCAAGTCCTGCAAGATATGCAGCGCCCAGCGCTGTTGTCTCGGTGATTTTCGGACGTACAACCTTTGCATGCAGAAGGTCGGCCTGGAACTGCATAAGACCGTTATTTACGGTAGCTCCACCGTCAACACGCAATTCCTTTATTTCAATACCTGAATCCTGTTGCATTGCATTCAAAACATCAAGAGTCTGATAAGCAATACTGTCGAGTGCAGCGCGCGTAATATGAGCTGCGCCGGTACCCCGTGTGATCCCTGTAAGAGTTCCCCTTGCATGCTGGTTCCAGTGAGGGGCGCCAAGACCGGCAAATGCCGGTACAAAATATACACCGCCACTGTTCTCAACCTTTGTGGCAAGCTTTTCTGCCTCGCCCGAACCGGAAATAATTCCAAGACCGTCCCTAAGCCATTGAATCACAGCTCCGGCAATAAAAATACTGCCTTCAAAAGCATATATTGTCTCATTGCCTATCTTCCATCCGATTGTAGTAAGAAGCCTGTTTTTCGATTCAAGAGGCTGCTTCCCTATATTCATCATCATGAAACATCCTGTACCATAAGTATTCTTGACCATCCCGGGTTCCGTACACATCTGACCGAAAAGAGCTGCCTGCTGGTCTCCTGCAATTCCGGCAACAGGGATTGCTGTTTCAAAAAGTCCGGAAGTCTCTCCGTAAACATCACTTGACGACCTTACTTCAGGCAAAATGGAAGCAGGAATATTAAATATTTCAAGAAGACCCTCATCCCAGGTTAAGGAATTTATGTTGAACAACATTGTCCTTGATGCGTTCGATACATCAGTAATATGCAGCTTACCTTTTGTGAGGTTCCAGACAAGCCATGTATCCACCGTCCCGAAAGCAAGCTCTCCCCTTTCCGCAAGGTCCCTGGCTCCTTCAACATTATCAAGTATCCACCGGATCTTTGTTGCCGAAAAATAGGCGTCAATTATCAATCCTGTCTTTCCCTGTATTGTTCTTCCCAATCCTTCACTCTTCAGCTTGTCGCAGAACAGAGCGGTCCTTCTATCCTGCCAGACAATTGCATTATACACAGGTTTTCCTGTGATCCTGTTCCACAAAACGGTTGTTTCACGCTGATTTGTAATTCCTATCGCGGCAATATTATTGCTTTTCAGTCCCGCCTTCATGAGCGCTTCCATAGCCACTCCGGCCTGAGTCGACCATATTTCAGATGGATCATGCTCAACCCATCCGGGCATAGGGAAGATCTGTGTAAATTCCTTTTGTGCTGCAGCCACCGGCAGTCCGCTCCTGTCAAATATTATTGCCCGCGAACTCGTGGTTCCCTGATCAAGCGCAAGGATAAATTCATTCATCATTCTTTGGTTTTTGCTGTAGTCAGCCTACAGGTAGTTTAATATGAACCTTTTGTAATCGTCAAGCTGTTTCCCCTGCCAGGATTTATCAAAGCCAAGTTCTTCTGCCATCAGTCTTGCTGTTTCCGGGGCCATGTCCAAACTGGCTTTTGCATCCAGAATGAGAGCTCTTGTCCGCCTTGCAAGAACATCTTCAAGAGTATGCGGCATCTCATTCCTGCAGATCCAGATAATCTCAGCCCTGGTATAAGGAAGTTTGGGATCGACCGGATCCCCAAGGTCAGGTCTGTCAATGATTATCTTTTCAATTTCTCCGGCCTGATCGCCATAAATCTTAAGCCTCTCTGACCTTAATATCTGATTATTACTGTAGAGTCTGAAATTCCCGGTGACACATTTCCTGTATCCGAGCATACCCTCTTTTATACCTTTGTCAATTGTCTCCTCGGCCATCCTGCGGTATGAGGTCCATTTACCACCTATGATTGACAGCAGTCCTGATTTTGAAATCGTTATTTTATGCCTTCTTGAAATCTCCTTTGTAGATGAGGGATTGCCGGAGTCGGCAGCAAGCGGACGCAATCCTGCAAATACACATAGTATGTCTTCTCTTTTTGGCGGACGGCTAAGGTATTTTCCTGCAGTCCTTAAAATAAAGTTTATCTCTTCATCAAGGGCTTTCGGTTCTTCTGAAACCTTGTCCAGCGGGGTATCAGTTGTTCCGGCTACGACTCTCCCGAACCAGGGAATCGCAAAAAGTACCCGTCCGTCGTCGGTTTTGGGAATCATTATTGCTGAACTGCTTTGCAAAAATGAACTGTCAAGTACAATATGGACGCCCTGGCTCGGACGAATTGTTGGTGGTGAGTGAGGATCATCCATTCTATGAATTTCATCAGCGAAGACGCCGGTCGCATTAATGACAAGGGATCCCCGAATTTTATGTTCATTACCCGTTTCCAGATCGGTGGCCAGCACACCGGTTATCCTGTTATTTTCGCTTTTTAAAAGAGTAGTGACCCTGAAATAGTTAAGTACCGTACCCCCGTTGCCGGCACATGCCTTGGCAAGAGCAATTGCCATTCTCGAATCGTCAAACTGACCATCATGATATACAATCCCTCCTTTTAAGCCTTCCGGTCTGATAAGGGGTAAACGCCTGATAACTTCAG
>CAYPKL010000302.1:0-2971 GCA_964411285.1 uncultured Rikenellaceae bacterium | reverse complement strand
CTCTGATGACTGCCTCCCTGAACGGACATACAGAATTCGTAAAGATGTTGCTGGAAAATGGGGCTGATATAAATCTAAAGTGCACTAATGGGGCAGATGCACTTTTTTTAGCCTCTCTTAACGGGCATAATAAAATTGTAAAACTATTACTGGAGAGAGGAGCAATTCCTGATAAACAGGAAACTGATGGAACTACTGCACTTGTCATTACTGCTAAAGATGATCTTGCTGATACCATAAATAAAAAGCTTTATCAGGTTGGATTAAAGCAGGATTTAGACTACAATGACCACGTGATTGCTTTGGTAACAAAATCGCAAAATGGTGATCTGGAAGCTGTAAAGCTATTTATGGATAAAAGGGCAAAATCCGATATGCTGGAGAATACAAATAAAATTACCGCCTTTATCCATGCTTCTAAAAGCGGTCATATAACGATCGTAAATTTATTTATTAAAAAAGATACCCACTTTGAAGTGCAAAGAACTGTCAGATATACCGACCTGATGGTGGCTTCACTGAACGGGCATGCCGAAGTGGTAAAACTCCTCCTTGAAAAAGGTGCCGATATAGATTTGCAGCGCGATGATGGATTTTCAGCAATAATGGCTGCTGCTAAATACGGGCATTTTGAAGTAGTCAGATTATTGCTCGAAAAGGGCGCAAATCGCGATTTGAAAGATAAGAACGGCTTAACGGCTCTGGATCATGCAGAAAATTCTGAAATAAAAACCTTACTAAATAAGTAGAGAAGCAATAACGGTATCATTTTAAAATTATTGGTCCGGAAATTGTCTGTTAATAAGGATATAATTGCTGTTTTTACAATGTTCATTTACAACAATCTGGCACAATATTTTAACTACTTCGAAGACCGGTAATTCGGGATAATTGTATAGCCTACCATCAGCGCTGTACTGTTGCCTACGCTCACACCTACATCAAGGCTGCCGATTCCAATATACCAACTGATTCCTCCAAGGCCTGATGGATTAAATGAAGCCTTACTCCCGGTAGCGATTGATACGGCTGCCTGTCCCCCGACATAAGGACTAATATGTATTTTTTTTATCGGGAAATATACCTTGCTCATCAGGCCGGCACTTGTAAGAAGTGTTCCTTCAGCTTCGATATTGCCCGAAATCTGTTCCGACAGAGTTGCAGCAAGATCCCATCTGTCGCGCAAAAGGTAAAAGCCGATCCTGAAATTTAACGCAGCATTTAAGTTTTTGTCAGAATCGTATCTGATATTGTTCCCGAAATAAAGAAACCAGGGATGCAATGATGTTTTTGAGGGTAAGTTATCAGAAAGTTCCGGTACAGCTTTTGCATCAAGGTCCCAGTTATCAACCATGAACGATTCACTCTTTTCGTTGTTCCATCCCCACAACTCCTTTTGTGTCTCATACTGTACAACCACCAGCGACTCCTGCCACGATTTAATCAGATTGTCCATGATGGCTTTCTTACCAGCTTTCGAAGTCTGATAATAAATTGCCGTGGCATTCAGTTTTAATTGTCCGGCCGGTGTCAGGTCGGCCGATATAAAATATGAATTATACCTTGGGAGCAATCCTGACCTGAAGGCAATGAGTTTGTCTGACAGATCCTGACCACTGAGTGCCCGAAATCCTGCAATAAGTATTAATAAAACTATTGTTGTCCGCTTCATCTCTGTCATTATCTTTTACCAAAATAAACACTGCGTCCTACCGACATACCTAAAACCGTAGCTGCTCCTTTGGGTGCCAGTGGCTGCTGACCATCGAGGAAGACATCAAAGCTTGCCGATCGTTTTCTGTTCATAAGACTGATTCCGAGTGACACTTTCGCATATATTGTTGATGAGCCACCGCCAAAACTACCACTGAGGCCGTATCCGCCAACAAATATCTTCTGGCGAAAATAACTAAGAACCCCCACATTGAATGATGTACTGCCGGAAACACTTGTTAGTCCAAGATCAAGCAAGGTGCTTCCTGCTCCAGTCTTGTAAGTACCAATCTTTGCGCTCAGGCTGACGAATGACTCGGAAGCTATCCCGCCAGCATAGGCTGTGAATCTGGGTATTTCGCCCCCGGGCTGGTTAATTGGTTTTGTTGCAGAACCTGATGTTTTGCCCTCGCTGCCGATTTTGCTTCTTACAGTTACAAGACGTTGATTCAGCAACTTTCTGGCATCACTGTTTTCCGGGCTTTCTCCCACAATTGTAAGAGCCTTTTCAATGGTAAGTGCTGATCTGTTATACATCGAAGCCTTTTCAAGCGCAATACTATAACCTACGTATGGAATGTATTCACCAGGATACTGACCGGTAATCTCCTCAAACAGAGCAATGGATTGCAGATTGGAGTTTTGTGCAGCAAGTCTGTTAGCCCGTTTGAATCTGCTGACCACGTCATCCTGCACCACGCTGTCGGAAACAGAAGCCTTATACCTGTACCTGGTCAGATATTCCGGAGCTTTGGATGATATCCAGGCAGGAACTGCATTGACAGCATCCCCTTTCCAAAAATCTCCCGCCAGCTGGTTATAACCCATAAGTGCAAAAACCTGTGATACAAAGAAATTCACCTCAGAACCACTCCCCCGGAGGCTCCAGATATGATCGAGTCTTGAAAGGGCAGCGTCATAAATCCCGTTAAGGGCCAGAGCATAAGCATATTCGGCATTTAATATGATATTTGTCGAATCCTTTTCAAGCAGCAAAGCATAGCTGGTAACAGCTTCATCAAAATTCCCGGTCAGGATCAAAGCTCTTGAAGCTTCGGCAGATGTATTTGCTTAGTTTGCTGATCCTGATTCAGTGGATTTTTTCCCGTTTGTTTTTTTCTGTCTTCCCTGACCAGAAAGTACCGAAGGGGTAATTAACAGCACAAAAGTCAATAATATGAGACAGGTTTCTCTGTGAAGCTTTGGCTTTACCCCAATCCTTTTTAGTTTAAGCATAAGAAAATTATAAGCTAAGTTT
>CAYPKL010000301.1:0-6788 GCA_964411285.1 uncultured Rikenellaceae bacterium | reverse complement strand
TAAGGATTTTGATGTCGTAATGGAGTTTCCCGAAGCGGATATTACGGTTTACAGGATCAGGGAATCAGCTAAAAATGAAAAGGATATAAGGGATAAAGCACGTTCAGCGCTGAAAAAAGAACCGGAACTGAGATTTGTCGGAAAAGTGCTGGTTGAAGCCGATGACAAGACAATGGTTCTTTACACTGAAAATATCTTTATCAAATTCCATGATGATGTTGATACCGGAACCTGTGAAAAAATACTCTCTGAAAAGGACCTGGTCATAAAGCAGAAACCTGAATATGCCAGGAACGCTTATTTTGTAAGCGCACCGGAAAATACAGGTCTTAAGATCTTTAAGATAGCCGGGGCGTTACTTGAACAGAAGGAAGTTGAGCTCTGTCATCCTGAACTTATAAGGAAAAGGGGATTTAAAGGGATAAATCCTGAACAATGGCACCTGATGACAACTAAAATTAATGGTAAAAAAATAAATGCCGGGGTAAAGGCAGACCTTGCCCATAAATTATCGACAGGGAAGAATATAATAATAGCTGTCATTGATGATGGTTTTGAAATAGACCATCCTGAATTTAACAGGCCCGGTAAGGTTATCCATTCAAGGGATGTGTCGTCGGGCAGCAATGATCCAAGGCCCGGAAACCCCTTTAACAATCATGGAACTGCTTGTGCGGGAGTTGCCGCTGCTTCAGGAATAAAGGCATCAGGAGTAGCTCCGGATGCTGTTTTAATGCCTGTGAGGCTTAGCTCAAACCTTGGTTCTGTTTCAGAGGCAAATGCTTTCAAGTGGGCAGCAGATCACGGCGCTGACATAATCTCATGCAGCTGGGGACCTGAAGATGGGCACTGGGCCGATCCTGATGATCCCGTTCATACTAATATGGTCGATCTGCCGGACAGCACCCGTCTTGCAATTGATTATGCTGTCGCCAGTGGCCGTAACGGGAAAGGTTGTATTATAACCTTTGCAGCAGGCAACGGGAATGAAGATTGTAAATTTGACGGGTATGCCGGATATGATAAAGTAATGGCTGTTGCTGCTTGTAACGATACAGGAAGGAGAAGTGTCTACAGTGATTACGGGAGCAATGTATGGTGTGCATTCCCAAGCAGTGATATCGGCTATCCTCCTTTTAACCATCCTGAACCCCTCACTCCCGGAATATATACCACCGACCGTCTGGGCAAAGCAGGCTATAATGAAGATGGAGACTATACCAATAATTTTGGCGGCACATCCGGCTCCTGCCCCGGAGTGGCAGGAACAGCAGCATTGATCCTTTCAGCCAATCCCAAACTGACATGGCAGCAGGTAAGAGCCATAATTAAAGATACAGCCGACAAAATTGATCCATCCAGCGGAGAATATGATAGCTATGGCCACAGCAGATTCTATGGATATGGAAGAGTGAATGCAGAAAAAGCTGTTAAAAGGGCTCTGGAGCTAAAATTACGGAAAAGGACAAAAAAAAGAAAGCCAGCGCCAATAATGGTTAATCATTAAAATATGCAACTATGGCCAGAGAAGTTTTAACCCTGAAAGACATTCAGAGATTAAGTCAAACCGGAGATAATTCAAAACTCCCTGCAGACAAAGCATATCCGGCAAGTAAGGATGGATATTTTGACAGGCTGTTTAAATATATCCCTGCAGAACTGGTAGCCGGATACATTTTTGTCATCGGAGTTATTAATCAGCTGACTGATGCTGATGAAGTTAAAGTATTACAATGGCTGCTTTTTATTGTTTTCTGCATACTGACCCCATTATACCTTTGGCGAATTCAAAAAGTACATAAGTTACAACAGCATGTAATATCACTGGCATCTTTTATCGTGTGGTGTTTTGCTCTTGGAGGGCCGTTTGCATTGTACGGGTGGTACAACCCGGTTTACGGGGAGGTCCTGTTACCGGTATTTACCCTGGTAGTGGCAATCTGGGAAGCGGAATGAAGATCGGGGATTTAAATAATTCAGCTTTATTGTATAAAACGACAGAGCAAAATCATTATTAAATGCTCTGAATACTTTTGTTTTCGAATTTCGGATTTACCTTTGTTCCAGGTCTTCAAAATGTACTTAATAATTATTTCTAAAATAACCGATATGAAAAACCTTACTCATTCTTTAGAAAAAATGATTGTTCATTTATTGACTTTCGCAACATTAATGGTTGTATATCAGCCTGTCGCGAATGCTCAGTATCCCGGTATAGATGAATCAATTGCAAAACTCCGTAAAGGAGAACTTATCGTAAAAGCAAAAAAAGGTGATATTGTAACTGTTGAGCAGCTCCGTCACGAATTCTGGTTTGGTTGTGCAATAAGCGATGGCTTTGCCCGTGGATCGATGTCAGAAAATGATATGAAACAATACAAGGAAAAATTCCTTTTAAATTTTAATTCGGCTGTTACTGAGAACGCCGTGAAATGGCTAAGTATGGAGCGCCTGAAAGGAAAAGTGAATTATGACAATATCGATGCAATTTTGAAGTGGACCGAAGAAAACAATATCCCGTTGAGAGGGCATAATCTTTTCTGGGGAATACCCCAGTTTGTCCAGCCCTGGGTTAAAGAACTCAATAACGATGAGCTCAGGCAGACATTGCAGAAAAGGGCTGAAACAGTTACCAACCGTTATAAGGGCAGATTTGCCGAATATGATCTGAACAATGAGATGATCCATGGAAATTATTACGAAGACCGGCTTGGTCCTGAAATAACCAAACTGATGGCTCAATGGGCACATAACGGAGATCCTGATGCGAAACTGTTTCTGAATGATTATGATGTTCTGACAGGAAACAGGCTTGCCGACTATATGGCACAGATACACAAACTTCTGAAACAGGGTGTTCCCATCGCCGGAATTGGTGCCCAGGGGCATCTTCACACCGACACTTTCGATCGCACCCAGTTAAAGAATGCGCTCGATTCGCTGGCTATCTTTAAACTGCCAATCCGTATCACCGAGTTTAATATGCCCGGCCAGCGTTCAAAATATCATATTGAAAAGATACGTACAATGACCGCGCAGGAAGAGGAATTAAGAGCAACAGAAATTGTAGACTATTACAAAATCTGTTTTGCCCATCCGGCAGTTGAAGGCATTGTGATGTGGGGATTCTGGGAAGGTGCAAACTGGATACCGGTATCATCACTTTATAAACGCGACTGGTCGCCTACTCCTTCTGCTGCAGCTTACCAGAACCTGATCTTTAAGGAGTGGTGGACCAAAGTCACCGGTAAGGCAGGTAAAAAGGGTGATTTTTCTACTCCGGCTTTTTATGGTAAATACAAGGTAACAGTCAATGGCGTTTCAAAAGAGGTGGATCTTTCCAAAGCCAATGGGAAAGTTATTGTGGATTTTAAAAGGTAAATGCTTAAAACAGTATCTTTCTGACCTAAAAATTTAAATTCAAACGCCATTGCAAGCGATCACCAAACCGAAATGAATTATGCCACTTAATATTTCAGACAATCTGCCGGCAGTTAAGATTCTCGAGAAAGAGAATATTTTCGTGATGAAAGAAACCAGGGCTGTTCATCAGGATATAAGGCCTTTGCAAATCCTGATATTTAACCTTATGCCGGTAAAAATCACTACGGAAACCCAGATACTGCGTCTTCTCTCCAATACGCCTCTGCAGGTTGAAATTACATTAATTTACACAAAGATGCACCTGTCAAAGAATACACCGAAGGAGCACCTTGATTCATTCTACAAGACTTTTGATGATATTTCCACACATAAGTATGATGGCCTGATAATTACAGGAGCTCCAATCGAGCACCTTGAATTTGAAGAGGTTGATTACTGGGAGGAGATGGTAAGAATAATGAATTGGGCCGATACCCATGTAACTTCAACAATGTTCATTTGCTGGGCTTCTCAGGCCGGATTATATCATCATTACGGCATACCGAAATATATGATGAATGAGAAGATATTTGGTGTATTTAGTCATAAGATCTACAGCAAAACAAATCTTTTAATGCGTGGTTTTGATGATGAGTTTCTTGCGCCGCATTCAAGATATACTGAAGTCCGAAGAAATGATATCGGGAAGATAAAAGATCTGGAGATCCTTGCTGATTCAGAGGAGGCAGGTGTTTATCTTGTTGCATCAAAGGACTTAAAAAGGGTATTTATTACGGGGCATTCAGAATATGATCCGCTTACCCTTAAATCGGAGTATGATCGGGATGTTGCCAAAGGACTTGACATAAAAATCCCAAAGAATTATTTTCCTGAAGACAATCCGGAACAACCGCCAATGGTCAGATGGAGAGGACACGCAAGTCTTTTGTTTTCAAACTGGCTGAACTATTGTGTTTACCAGATGACACCTTACCTTCTCGAGAACGGGGAGAAACATACTCAATAAGATATTTGTGAGTGTGAGTGTGAGAAAGAAGAGCCAGGTACCACGATCGAGAATTCAGGACCCAAAGAAGTACTTGGATTGAATGAATATAATTTAAATCAGAAAAAGTTTAAAAATGTAATTGGATGATCGTCGAAAAATCCATCCAACCTGAAATAATCTGGTCGGATGGATTTAAATATTTGTTAATTTGAAACACGTAAATTTAACACCTTGCCAATTTTAGCATAATGCGGCATTACATTTCATAAAATAGTTATTACGGGCATGATAAATTCCAAACCCAGGCTGTACCTCCGCCCAGACATCCGCTTACAACGATTGTAATTATTCTTCCTTTTGAAGGTTCATAATTAAAATCAATACTACTTCGTTCACCAATAAAGCCTGGTAAAAGAGAATTACAGTTACAAAGAGGTGGGACAATAGATCCGGGATTTAAACCAGTACCTCCCAGCCATGTATTTCCCTGAAATACATCTACCCTATCCGGGACAGTATAAGTATTATATGATAGAGAAACCTGTCCCGCCTTGGATCCCAGATCAACTTGTGTAAATGTTAATCCTTCATGTCCGGAATTACTTGCATTAACACATTGTAAGGTACTTCTAATTACAATTAGTGTCTGCCTGTATGAGCTAATCAGACCATTTGCATCAACAATACAGAATTCAATCGTAAATTCTCCTTTAACAACATTACCTGGAATATTCATTGGGATAACAATTGTACCAGAGTTCGTAGAAGTACCTGGATTGGTAATTTTATAATATCCGTTTGTAGCTCCCAGTATTTGCAGGTAAATATAATCCCATCCGTTATTTGAAGCGTAGGCGACAGGCAATATTAGCTGATATCCTGCACTTATTGAAGCAGATGATTGATAACTGCTGACATTTGGAGAGCTTGAACTCGTTGAAGATGCTGGTAAAGTACCTGAAACAAGACTACCATTCGGTATCGTAATAACTTCCTGTAATCCATTAGCATCCTCTGTAAAAATACTATCGGGTCCGTTGTCATGCGAAAACAAATCACAGCTCGTTGTGGAAAACATTGCCAAAGGGATGATAAGCAATAAACTAAAGCTTACTAAAATATTGGTTAATAATTTCATTTCAAATAAATATTAAATTACTAATTGAGAATTTAAAAAGTTCATTTTTTCAAAAACAAAGTGCTTAAGGGATCTTTGCTTTTAAAGTATGAAATTCGGTAACAATTTTTAGACTGAGGGTGAATCTCTGTTTTTCATTTCATTCATCTGGTTTCGTTTTTGTGTAATTTTAGATCCTATATATAACTACATTTTAAAAAAATTTCATTAATTTAAAGTACATTCTGAATGGTTGCATATCTAAATGTTTATGGCAGCTTTTTTTGTCAGACCTCTTTCATCAGTCGTTCCTTTTGAAAAGAGATGTGAAATCAAACCATTTTACTGTCTGCATTTTTGAAATTATTTTTAGTTAATAAAATTAATAGTAAAGAAATCTATTGCCAAATTGACAAAACCCTAATGAGCAATAAATGAGGGTTTTCAGGGACTTGTTTGTCAATAAAATAATAACGGATATCTATAGAAAGTTATCGCCTATCACCAGAAAAGTGATATTCGAAAAAAATCAGTAAATATTTACAGTGAAAAAGTGAAACATCTCAATTTACAAACTCTAAACTGTTTAATACATTAATAGTGTGAATATTAATGGATCAAATTTATTACCAGTTAATAAATCTCAATTTTGACTAAATTGAGGTTTCAGGAGATAAATATTTTGCTGAAAGGGTATAATTTTAAATATTTTAAATGGAAAATTGACTTAATAACACTGAAATCTTCTTAAAAAATCTATCATCAAATCCGTCAACCCTTAAAACTCAAAATCCTGCCGGTCATTTATCTTGCGGGATTTAGTATATTACTTTGCAAAAGTGAATTCTTCCCTTAAGTAATCTTTGATCTCCCGAAATCTTTATATTTACACAATTCAAATATTACAATTATGAAAATCATTGCTATCGATCAGGTTGAAAAGATGAAAGTCCGGATGGAGGGAGCAGCTGGTGCCTGGAAACAACTACCCCTGGGAAGTAAGGATGGTGCTCTGGTCTATTCTTACAGGGTATTCACAGTGGAGCCGGGTGGAAATACACCCTACCATAACCATCCCTATGAACATATGAATTTCGTTATAGAAGGAGAGGGGATCTTAGTAAATGAGAATGGAGAAGAACAACCAATAAAAGCAGGCGATTTTGCTCTGGTAAATCCTAACGAAAAACACCAATACAGAAACAATTCACCAGATAAGGTCTTCAGGATGATCTGCGGAGTTCCAAAGGAATTTGAGTAATACTACAATTCACATAAGCTATTTCATTGTGGATCTTG
>CAYPKL010000300.1:0-7821 GCA_964411285.1 uncultured Rikenellaceae bacterium | reverse complement strand
AGCTGAAGTTTTCAGCATGTTTGATTCAGGCTCACGCATCAGCGATGGGATAGATCTTTACAATGCACGCGATCATTTCGACTTCCTTGTAAGTGTTGCTTTTCTTACAGAGAATTCTGAGTTTGTTGAATATGCCGACCTTAAATACGCCGGCACCATAATCAGGTTCCTGAAATCGATGGCACCCGAAAAGGAGGCAATTATTCTGTATGGCGGTAACGGGACTTCACACAGGTATGTGACTGACCCGGTAACGGATCTCAATGTCTGGCTCTGGGAAGCTCTAGCCTCAGGCGGCCGGTTCTGGAACTGCAGCTTCACAGGAATGCACCCCGGGGCCACATACGACCGGCGAAGCGCCTATCACCAGGCTGAAACCTATCTGTATGTAAAAGAAAATGAAATGCTGCTTGCTCAGCATGCACCCGTAGCCAATATCGGCTTATATTATTCAAGGGCAACACGATTATCGTTCAGAAACAAATCAGAGGAAGAAGATCAGTTTGGTTCTTTTATAAAAGGAATGGAAACCGTGCTGACAGAAAATCATATTCCTTACGATTTTATAGCCGATGATCAGATTTCAGCTCAGAAGCTTAAGAAATACAGGATCATTATCCTGGCAAATGTAAGATGCCTCTCCGAAAAGGAGGTTGCATTAATTAAAGATTACATAAGTGGCGGAGGCAATTTGCTTGCTACTTATGAGACAAGTCTTTTTGATCCTGAAGGTAGAAAAAGGAAAGATTTCGGGTTGTCTGAAGTTTTTGGTTGCCATTTTACCGGAGAAAAGATCAATACCAGGAAAGACTGCTATCAATACATACTTGAGCGAAATCATCCTGTTGTAAAACCAGAGAGCGGTGATACAGAATTATTAATCAACGCAGGGTATACTTTGCTTTGCCGCCACCAACCTTCAGCAAAAAAGATTTGCACTTACGTGCCAATGGTACAGAACCAGCCACCCGAAAAAGCGTGGACCAATGAATGGGCTGAAGAATTTCCGACTCTCCTTGAAAATATTTACGGTAAAGGTAAAGTGATTTATTTTGCAAATCAGCCTGATCTTGTCAGCTTTGAGATGGGACATCCCGATATGAGAAGCCTTCTGACCCGCAGCATAAGGTATCTGGCCGGTGACAGCATACCCGTAGAGACAAATGCCCCGGAGAGTGTTCATGTCGGACTAACCCAATCATTGGAATCACCGGGAGAATATATTTTTTCACTAGTAAATACCACATCAGGACCTGTCAGGCCGCTTCGTACCCTTGTACCGGTTTTTGACTTTGATGTAAAGCTTAATCTTTCCGGCAGGGTGGTCAGTCACAAATTTTTACGCTCCCAGGGCGAAGCAAGTATTGCATTCCGTAACGGGAAAGCAGAAATACATATAAATAAACTTGAAGATTTCTTTGCCGTTTTCTTAAAAACAACCTTATGATAATGAGTTGAACACTACCGAAATTCAGTATCTGCGTTCACTACAGAATTTTTGCTATATTCTACAAATATTTCTTTTCAAACGATCTTAGATCCGATAGCATAAGTAATAACAGAGATTGATGCTGCCAGAACAGTACCCCAGATCAGGTCAACAATTGTAACTGTCAGGGGCCAGTCCTTAAGGGTTGCAAGGTTTGTCAGATCGTAGGTAGCGTATGTTATCAATCCAAACAACGCACCAAATAAAAGCGCATGGGTCCATGAATGCTTTACAACAGCTGGAGAAATAACAAAAAGCACAAGTCCTGCGATAAACAGCAAGTAGAAGATTATGGCAGCAGCCCAGTTAATATCAGGTCTCATCAGGAAACCGATCTGTTTCTGATAAAAATTCTTTGCAACAAGTACCAGCCAGACCATGTCAATTATAAAAAAGACAGGCAATGCAATTAAAAAAAGTTTTATGGACATATTTTAATAGTTTATATTTTTATAAAATTAATCAATTTATGAAAATACTTATCACAGGTTCAAAAGTATATATTCCACAAAGATTATTACTTTTCCTGTTAAGTAAGGTTAATTATTAAAAGTTGATTGTCATGATAAACTTATTTGTGCTTTTAGTTGTTAATGAACTATTTTGAATTATTTAATAACCTGAAAATTTTTCTTATGAATTCACTTAAGGTCGGCGACATGGTACCACGTTTCTCCCTTCCTGATCAGGATGGAAGGATAGTTGATATTGGTGATTATCTGGGCAGGAAAAAGCTGGTAATCTTCTTTTATCCACAGGACGGAAGCCTGAATTGTACAAGGGAAGCATGCTATTTCCGTGATATTTCAGAGGTATTCGATGAAGCCGGGGCAGTAGTTATCGGTATTAGCGGACAATCGGTTGAAAGTCATAAGAACTTCGCCGAGAAAAACAGGTTAACATACACTCTGCTCAGCGACAATAAAAATGTGGTAAGAAAATTATTCGGGGTTCCCTCCAGGGCTTTTGGATTTGTCCCGGGTCGTGTAACTTATG
Organism: uncultured Rikenellaceae bacterium; assembly: GCA_964411285.1. GTDB lineage: Bacteria > Bacteroidota > Bacteroidia > Bacteroidales > VadinHA17 > LD21. The sequence continues at coordinate 5,336 of CAYPKL010000300.1, read as the reverse complement.
TTGCTGACAAGGAGGGTAAAGTGGTTTATATCTTTGATTCACAGACAGAGACTCAGCGTCACGCTGATGAAGCCCTTAAGATTTGTCTTCTTCTGAAAAAGACTGTTTAGGGGTAACCGAAATATCACTTACAGGTATGAATCCAATTGGAATATTAAAAGCAGATGAAATATATTCTCCCCTTTCAAGAATATCATCATCATCTTCTTCATAATACCACTGAATTTCAAATTTTTTCTTTTTCAGCACAACCTTGGTGACCTCCCTGATGATTGATACTAATATAGACGTGCTTGAGCTGTTGAGATATTCAAATGCAATAACAACATAAGTAATTTCTGCAGGATTATGAAGGTACTCACTTACCCAACTCATTATCCTTTCACTTACTTCAATCTTCGTTTCAATCAGTCCACGCCCCTTTATCTTAATAACTCCCCCGGGATTAAGATAATATTCAGGTGTATTGCTGGTAGGCAAAATATGAATTTCGCTGATTAACAATCTACTAAACTAAAAGAATTAAACCTATTCGTATATTCATAACGCTGGGAACTTTAAAATCTTATAAAACACATGAAGAAAATAAAATATTTAAATCTCATATTTCCATATCTTTGATATGTTTGAAACAAACAGCCGAATAGTAGGTACATAATAATCTGCCAAAATGAAAAAGCACAGAATTGAATTCAGAAGTGTCAACCGGGGGATTTCCATAATTTTATTCCTGATAAGCATATCAGGACCCTTACCAGTATCTGCCCAGATCAAGGTTTATGTAAATACCGATCTGGAAGGCATAAGCGGAGTCTTCAAATTTGCCCAGACCCGGGAAAAGGATACTCCGTTAAATATTCAGGCTTGTGAATATTTCATGGGCGACCTGGCAGCAGTGGTGCGCGGTTTGAGAGACGGTGGCGCCACGGAAATAGTGATTCTCGACGGTCATGGATCGCAGGCAGTATTACCTCATCTGATGGAGCCGGGAGCAAAATATATCACGGGACTTCCCAGGCCCGGAGCAGGAAATCTGACAGACCTCGACAGTTCTTATTCAGGAATGGTGCTGCTTGGATTCCATGCAATGATGGGCACACCCGATGGCGTGCTCAACCATACACAGAGCTCAAAGTCAGAGAACCGGTACTGGTACAATGGCGTGGAATCGGGTGAGATAGCCCAGAGTGCAGCAATAGCAGGCTATTACGGGGTGCCGGTTATTATGGTCACCGGCGACGAAGCCACATGCAGGGAGGCAAATAAATTTCTCGGAAAAAATATTGTTACAGTTCCCACAAAAAAAGGTTTGTCAAGGGAAGCCGCTATGCTTTATCCCTTTGAGGAAACCCGGAAAGCACTTTACGAAGTAGCCAAACGGGCAGTGAGGGTTATTTCCTCGTGTAAACCATATGTTGTCAGTACCCCGGTAAAAGTAAAAATGCAGTACCTCAATCCCGACAAAACCCTTACTCAACCCGAAGTGGTTACTGTTGAGGGAACTGCCAGGGACGGCAAGCATATTCTGGAGGTAGACAGATAAAAAGAAATCTTCTCAATAAACTGAAAACAAAACATAATGATATTTGAACAGACCTGTGATCTTCTTTTAAGCAGATATAAGAGCAGGATCGGGGAACTTTGTATATCCGATGTCAGAGTCGGAACATATCTGACTGCCGTACTTCTGTCCGACAACAGTGTCGGCACTGCTGCCACATTAGCTGAACCCCATCCTTTCTGTGCAAAAGAAGACCGCGATTTTGGTGATTTCTCACCCCTCAGAATCATAGGACAAAAAGTGCCTGATGTTCTGGGAACAAAAAAGGCGTCAGCTTTAATTTATTCATTAAAAACAGCTGTTTTAAATGCCGTCTCCTCAGGGATAACCTTATCGGGGAATTACCGGATAATCGAAGAATGTGATCCAGTTGGGTTGCTGGACCTGAGCTCCAGGAAAACAATTACGATTGTCGGGGCTTTTCAGTCATATATTCGTAAAATCGCACAGACTGAAAATAAACTGTATGTACTTGAGTTGAATGAAAATGCCTTTCCCCCGGAGCAAAAGAAATTCTATGTCGCGGCCGATGAATATATCAATATACTTCCGGTTTCAGATATTGTAATAATAACCGGACAAACGCTGGTAAACAGGACGCTTGATGATCTGCTTTCAGTAATATCACCCGGGACGGAGGTAATAGTTACCGGTCCTTCAAGCGGTATTCTCCCTGACATCCTGTTTGAAAATAAAGTAAGCATAATAGGATCTGTAAGAATTACAAATCCTGAAATTTTATTCGATATTGTCGGCCAGGGAGGCACAGGGTTTCATCTGTTTGAATATTGCGCCCGCAAAATCTGCATTTTAAAAGACAATGAATCACAGGCTAAGTGAAAAATGGATCAAGGCTTCCATAATCGGGACGATCTGGGCAGCATCTGAGATTGTTCTGGGCAGCTTTTTGCATAACCTGAAAGTACCCTTCAGCGGGAATATTCTGACTTCAATCGGTCTTGTAATTCTCATTTCAATGAGCTATATCTGGACCGAAAAAGGCCTTTTCTGGCGTGCCGGAATTATCTGCGCCCTGCTGAAAACAATGTCGCCAAGTGCAGTGATTTTCGGTCCGATGGTGGCAATATTCTCCGAATCGCTGCTGCTGGAGTTATTCGTACGCCTTTTAGGAAGGACTTTTGCCGGTTATATAATTGGCGCTATGACAGCCATGTCGTGGAACCTGTTTCAGCAGATAGCCAATTACATAATATTCTACGGATCCAATATAATAGAAGTCTATACCAATCTTTTAAGATTCGCCCAGCGGCAGCTTGGTATCCAGACCGACATCGTATGGCTTCCCATAATAATATTGCTGATTGTCTATGCACTGTTTGGGCTGCTTTCTGCCGTGATTGGAATTAGAACCGGAAGAAAAATGTTAAGCCAGCCTGCTGCCGGAATTCCCGGATACCGGAATAAACCTTTTGAAAAAATACCTGAAAAATCAGTACTTCCATTTAATTATTCTATTGCCTGGCTCATTGCTGATGTTGCTTTAATAATAGTTTCTTTTGTTTTATTGAGCAGGACATCATGGATTGTATGGAGCCTGGTAATTTCTGCAATAATTATTATCTGGTCATTAAGGTATAAAAGGGCTCTGCGTCAGCTGTCAAAACCAAAATTCTGGATATTTTTTGTACTGATTACGTTACTCACCACTTTTGCATTTACGAAAGCCCAGGATGGTGAAAACCTGCTTCTCAAGGGTCTTTTAACAGGATTCCAGATGAATTTCAGGGCTGCCATAATCATTCTGGGATTTTCTGTTCTGGGAACCGAATTGTACAACCCCGTAATAAGAAACTATTTTCTCAGGACCTCATTTAAAAATCTTCCCCTGGCGCTTGAACTGTCAGTCGAAAGTTTACCATTATTTATTGCTAACATCCCTGACTTTAAAACTCTGGTTAAAAATCCTGTTTCAATTTTCTACCAGGTAATTTCACAGGCAGACAAGCGGCTCACTGAAATTATGAATAAAACCGATGCTGCAAAAAAGGTATTCATTATCACCGGTCATGTTGGTGAAGGAAAAACAACCTTCGTGAAAAAGCTGATTGATTTTTTTATTGAGAAAAATATCAAAGCCGGAGGAATACTTTCAGAACGAGTATTGACCGGATCAAAAACTACCGGCTATGACCTGTTAAATATAGAAACCGGAGAGAAAGAGGCTTTTCTAAGGGAAACCGGAGAATCGGGATCAGATAGAATCGGCCGATTCACAATCTGCCAGAAAGGACTTACAATGGGAATCTCCGTTTTAAAATCACTAGCATTAAAAAAAGATATGCTCATTATTATTGATGAAGTAGGATCGCTTGAGCTAAGGAACATGGGCTGGTCCGAATGTTTGGATGGCTTAACCGGCAAATCTGATAATCCTGTAATAATGACGGTAAGGAGTACCCTTGTTGATGAGGTAATAAAGAAATGGAATCTTGAAGAGCCGGTGGTTTATAATGTTTCAGAAGCTGACTATTTGAGTGCGGGATTGGCAATCTCAAAACATATTATTGCAAATTAAACCCTACAGGTTTTAAATCCCTTTTAATGGATTTGCAGTTTAGTTTAAAGTTAAACCTGCTATTTCGCTATTATGATCATTGCCGATTTCGGATTTCGAATTTCGGATTTCGGATTGGATTTGTTACTTAATCCGCAATCAGAAATCCGCAATCCGCAATATTTTAAACGATTATTTCTTCTCTAAACATGATCCGTCAATTTATAATTAACATAACATTAGTTTATTTTTCTTTATACTTTTCATTCTTTTCAGGGAATAATTAAATTTGAAAATCACTCTAACAGATGACTAACTAATTTTATCCCGCATGAAATATCAAGTACGAGTCCGAAGTTTATGTATGGCCATTCTTTTAATTATTGTTTATTCCTGTAAGAAAACAGAAGTCCCGGAATTGACAACCACCGCGATAACTAATATTACAACTACTACGGCAGCAAGCGGTGGCAGTATTATTAGTGATGGAGGCGCTGAGATCATTTCCAGCGGCGTCTGCTTTAATACAACAGGAAATCCCACAACCGCCAACCAGGCAACTTCAGATGACGCGGTTTCAGGAACATATAAGAGCAGTCTTACACAATTGATCCCCGATACTTATTATACTTTAAGAGCTTATGCAACAAACAGCGCCGGTACGGGATATGGTGATGAACTAAGTTTTGTCACACTAAAAATTACCTTGGGGTCCGTAGATGATATTGATGGTAACACTTACAAGACTGTTACAATTGGTACACAGACATGGATGGCAGAAAACCTCAAAACCACCAAATTTAATGATAATACATCAATACCATCTGTTACCGACAACACAGCATGGGGCAGCCTCACTACCCCAGGGTACTGCTGGTATAACAACGATGAACCAACTTATAAGGACACTTACGGCGCTCTGTACAACTGGTACTCGGTTGCAACCTGGAAATTATGCCCCTCAGGCTGGCATGTACCGTCTGACGCCGAATGGACAATACTGTCAAACTATCTGGGAGGAGAAGGTGTTGCCGGTGACAAAATGAAAGAAGCTGGTTCATCACACTGGTTAAACTTCAATTCCGGCTCGACCAATGTCAGTGGTTTCACAGCTCTTCCGGGTGGCGGACGGATCAGTGGTTCGTTCGGATACATTGGCCAGTCCGGCGCCTGGTGGTCGGAAACATCATATAATGCAGGAAATGCATATTGCCGGGAACTGGACGATGATATAGTTGAATTACTCATTGGTAATCTAAG
>CAYPKL010000299.1:0-6570 GCA_964411285.1 uncultured Rikenellaceae bacterium | reverse complement strand
TTACTTAATAGTCCCAAATTTCAGATGTTTGTTTCTCCGGCTTTAAAATGGGAATTTGTTATTGACCGGGAAGTAAAGAATTACAGACTGGATGGTACGCACGGCTGGGACAACTACAATGATATAATTGATGAAAATCCAAGCAGCATCATGGGTGCTTCTGTTGCCGCGCTTTTCAAATACAATATTACTAAAAAAGTGAGCCTTACCCTTAGTCCGGAATATACTTACTTTTTCCGTGAATTTGTAAGGGTTAATGATAAGGCTTATCAAAGAACCAGTATCAGGGCAGGAATTGAAATCAACTTTTATTAACAGCTCTTTTTACTTAGTAAAATATAAGTCAGGATTAAGATTATTAAACTTCCCTGGAACTCCAGATATTTCAGTATCTTTTAACCAAATACCGGTATGCCATCAATATCAGAAAAAGGCATAGCAATGCCCCCTTCTCCTATCAGGAAACTGGTTCCTTACTCTGAAGAAGCAAAACGAAAAGGGATAAAAGTCTATCACCTTAATATAGGACAGCCTGATATTCCCACACCAGAAACAGCTCTGGATGCAATCCGCAATCTGAAGCTTGATATTATCGAATACAGCCATTCTGCAGGCAATGAATCGTACCGCCGCAAGCTAGTTACATATTATAAAAAGGCCGGGATTAATATTGATCACACCGAGATACTGGTTACTGCAGGCGGATCGGAGGCAATTTCATTTGCATTTATGACCTGCATAAATCCTGGCGAAGAAATTATAATTCCCGAACCTTACTATGCCAATTATAACGGTTTTGCGATAGCTGCCGGGTTAAAGATAGTGCCGGTAACTTCGTATATCGAAGACGATTTTGCTCTTCCTCCCGTCGAAGAGATTGAAAAGAAAATCACACCCGGAACAAAAGGAATTTTAGTATGCAATCCAAATAATCCAACCGGTTACCTCTATTCCGCGGAAGAACTTTCCCATATCAGGGATATTGTAAAAAAGCATGATCTGTTTTTATTCTCGGATGAAGCCTACCGTGAATTTTGTTACGATGGAGCTGAACATCTCTCTGCCATGAATCTTAAGGGTATTGAACAAAATGTAATCCTGGTCGATTCTGTTTCCAAGAGGTACAGTGAATGCGGAGTAAGGATCGGCGCACTAATTTCCAAAAACAAAGAAGTCATTTCCTCTGCCCTGAAATTCGCCCAGGCCCGTTTGTCACCTCCTGGACTTGGCCAGATAGCCGGTGAAGCATCAATTGACACCGGAAACGAATATTTTAAGGCGGTTAACAGGGAATATACTTTGCGACGGGACTTTATGGTTGATGCACTTAACAAGATTCCCGGTGTTTACTGCCCTAAACCCAAAGGAGCATTTTATGTATTGGTTAAACTCCCGGTAGATGATTCAGATAAATTTGCCCAATGGTTGCTTGAAGAATTTGAATATAAGAACCAGACTGTAATGGTGGCGCCAGCTTCCGGCTTTTACTCAACACCGGGATCCGGTAAAAATGAAGTCAGGATAGCTTATGTACTAAATGTTGATGATCTTAAGATTGCCATTGAAACCCTTTCTGAAGCTCTTAAGGTTTATCCGGGCCGAATAAGTTGACCTGTTGTCGCGTGTCGTTTGTCGCGATTCATGTGTCGTTGTTTTCTTATAATGAAAAAGGTTGGCAAAGATTATCTATTCCAATAAGTAATGAACAATGTACTTAAATGTATTGCCATTGATGATGAACCACTTGCGCTTGATCTGCTAGGCGAATTTTGTTCAAAGATCTACTATATTGATCTTATCGGAAAGTTTACAGATCCATTTCAGGCATTTAAAATACTGAATGAGAATAAAGTGGATCTGATCTTCCTTGATATTATGATGCCGCAGATTTCGGGCATCGATTTCATAAGATCACTATATAGCCCGCCAATGATAATTTTCACAACGGCATACAAGGAATATGCACTTGAGGGATTTGACAACAATGCTGTCGACTATATTGTCAAACCATTTGCTTTCGACCGCTTCTCAAAAGCTGTTACTAAAGCATTCCACCTTCATAAGCTGAAAATACCCGCTGACAGCTCCTCAGATGAAAAAAACCTCCCCCGCATCGAATTTCTGATGATCAAAGTGGAATACACTACCATTAGAATTGACCTCCAGGATATTCTTTATATTGAGGGCTTAAAAGATTATGTTAAAATACATGCAAAAGGTAAGCTTTTTCTTACCAAAACGACAATGAAAAACTTAATCGAAAAGCTTCCTCCCGACAGGTTTTTCAGAGTTCACAAATCGTATATTGTGGCTTTTGATAAAATTGATATGATTGAAAACAGCAGGATAGTAATCGGAAATCAAAGGATTCCTATCGGAGAATCATACAGGACCCTCTTTTTTAATATGATAAGTAAAAATCTTGTCTGATAATTAAAGATATCTGCGCTTCATAAACCAGATATCCCTTAAAGACAGGTCAATGTGAAGAGTAATAAAGTTCTCCCTGAAAAGATCTTTTTTTGTTGTGCCATTCTGGCCAACTTCCAAAGATAAATTAATAGTGCTTATCGCTCCTTTAAGAGGTAATCCGGCTCCAATGGTTATGGCATAGTAATCGATAGGAATCTTTTTTATTACCAGATACGATTGCTGGTACTGAGCTCCCACCCTGTACATTATCATTCTGCCTGTACCCTTATTGATGCCAAGGGAAGGAAATTCAACACCGACAGAGAACCGCTGGCTGTTCCTGGTCTTCAGATACAGGTTTTCAAACTCGATATCTTTCCAGACACTTCTTTCATAATCAACACCAACTGTAAAGTAGTTTTTCTCAGCCGAGAATCCGATTCCGTAGTTTTGGGGAATTGAAAATTTACGGTGATGACTTTTAAGTTCTTCAGTCTCGAGGTTTGTTGTTATTGTGGTTACATTGTCGGTGGTCAGCTTTTTTGACCCGCCATAGATAAGACCTACGCCATATCTCCAGTTCTTGATTGAAAAGCCATAGTTCAGGCCGTAATCAAGATGTATATTCGAAAGGTAGGTAATATCCTTCAACACATAATAGTAATCAACTGCTGATTCAATCTGGGTAACGGTGCCAAAAATATATGCCAGGTTAACTCCGGCCGACAGGTTTTTTATAAGCTGAACTGAACCTCCCAGATAAACCTGGTTCGCACCCCCCTCCCCGGTAAACCGTTTATTATATTTTAGACTCGTTCCTTCAACATCTGAAAGGGTTTTAATATTATATCCTATTGTGCTGTATGGTGTAAACCCAAAACTGGTAGTCAGCCACGGGGTGATCCTGAATCCCATTGCAATGTACTTGAAATTTGCTTCAAGCGATGATTGATTCTTTTTTTCACCGCTAAACACCGTGTACTTCCCGAAAAAGCCTGTTTCAAAAATAGATACTAGACTGTCTATGCCCGAGTATGATGCAGGATTCTGAAGATTTAAATATCTCCCCGACTGAAATGCAATACCGGTTCCCCCCATTCCTTTTCCCGGACCAATGCTTTTGCCTTCTACCAGTCCCAGACCGAATATGGAATAAGGAGAAGATACAGTTTGTGAATTTCCTCTGCCCGGTAGCAATAAGATGAGAATCAGACCAAGGATGTATATTTTAATAAGCTTGCACATAACCGCTGCTAATAAGTAATATAGAAAAGCCTCAGTTTGACCCGAGGATCCTTTGCTTCAATTATTAATCTGTTGGGAGTTGAACCAAGTTCGTCCTGACTTAGTCCTATAAATAATCCATGGTTATAGTCAAAATATCCATCCGCGAGTTCTTCTATAACATAATCTGTGATATCCATCGTGTAAGTGATATCATTATACATGTAATCTGCTGAAAATGTCGCGATGACAACATCCCCGTTTGCATTTTTAAGCTGGCTATTCAGATTTTCATATTTGTCTGTATTATACAGATATAACTTTTCCGGCAGAGCAAAAGTTTCATAACTTTTTTTGACTGGTTCAAAAACAAGCTCGGCTTTCAGTACTTTTTGTCTGTTTTTAAGAAGAAAATCCTGTACGGAAGGGAAATGGACCAGGGGCAACAATCCTGTCAATCCCTGCATAACCGCAATGCCTCCTGCATCAGAAGCCGAAATCTCATCACCTCCGGTTTTAATTTTTTCAAGTGATGAATTGCTGAAATCAAAATCAATCTGGTTAAACTGATCAGCATTATTCCCCATTGCTATAGATAATTCCTTTTCAACTGGCGCCTCAAGATTTAAATGATAATAAATTTTAAGCAATATATGTTTCTCATCAGCCTTAAAACCTAGCAGCATGTTATTGTTTACATCCTCTGAAGTAAGTACAAAACCTTTAAAATAATCGGTAAACCAGTCAGAAGATGAGATAACCTGGTCATTGTTTTCTATTAAATTGAAAATTTCTTCTCCCAGCCCGTTTACTGGTACGCTAACGGTTGTGTCAGAAGAATTCGGAGCAGGATAAAACCTGATTGTTCCTAGTGTTTCAGGTTGATATCTGAATGATGTATTATTGTAGAAATAGTTGTCATTATAAAAATGTTCAATGTCCTGAGTAATCCTGTGAATTCCTAATGTTACCAATGAAGTTGTATCCCCTGCATAAAATCCGGAATATGTAAAAACGAAAGCTGCTGAATCGTAAACAGCGCTGGTCTCAAGAGGTGTAAAAGGCTGGTAAGCGATTGTAAAATACGACTTACTGCTCATAGCCCCGCACTCAACATCCCTGTAAGTTCCGGCATATGCCACTGACTGGTTTGAAGTCCTCACTGAATCCAATAAATATGTAGATAAATCCACTCTAAAAGTATCTACCTGAATAAGGTGTGTAGAGGATTCAACAAAGTTATCACCAATAGTAAATTCATTAACTTTGGTGCAGGATTCCGTAAAAGCTGTTATTATGACAAAAACCAGAAAAATTATTAAGGAAAAGTTTGTCAATGAGTGATTTTCCTTCTTCATCATACCCCGTCCGATAACATTCATTAACGTTTTAATTTATGCAAATGAATACTAAAAACGGGATGCTAACAAAGCAAAATATACAAACACCCTAAAAGAGTAGACCTACAGGCACAATAGAAAGATATTATTAAATATTTAACAATCCCATCAAACTGGAATGAAATTCATATTAATAGATTTATCGATAATTTAAAGTATCTGGTCTACAATTATTGGTTATATATCTACTAAGCTTTTTATTGAAGTCCGCTTCAGATAGTTTTGTGTGAAAATAAAACAAATAAATATTAACATGACATACAAAGAGGTGAGGATTTGGGTACTAGTTCTGGTCTTGATTCTGGCTGTGCCGGTTTTTAATTCATGTTATGAAGATGTTAAAGATCCGGTAGGTAACTGGGTGGAATTATCTGACTTTGACGGTATTCCTCGTGCTGATGCGGTTGGTTTTTCGATAGGTTCTAAAGGTTATCTGGGAACCGGTTTTGACGGGGATGACCGACTAGCTGATTTCTGGGAATATGATGCTGCAAGAAACACATGGACGCAAAAAGCTGATTTTCCGGGAGTTCCCCGAAATGCTGCGGTTGGTTTCGGTACTGATACAAAAGGCTATATAGGATTAGGTTATGATGGTAAATTTAAATATAAGGATTTTTACGAATTCGACCCTGCTTCAAATTCCTGGACCCAGAAAGCCGATTTTGGCGGTTCAGCACGTTATTCTGCTTTGGCAATGACTATTGATAATAAGGGCTATGTCGGAACCGGTTACGACGATAACTTCCTTAAGGATTTCTGGCAATATGATCCTGCAGCTGATACCTGGACCCAAAAATCGAGTATCGGCGGAAGCAAAAGAAAAAATGCAGCTTGCTTTGTAATTGGAACCACCGGATATATCCTTACCGGAGTTGATAATAATGTTTATCAGGATGACCTTTGGGCATATAATTCAACCTCTGATATATGGACCAGAAAGAATTATATAACCAATGATTCTGAGGAAGATTTTGACGACGACTATACAACTATTACCGGAGTGGGCAAAGTAGGATTCTGTATCAAAAATAAGGGATACCTGGCAACAGGAGGCAAAACAACCGGTACTGATGTATGGGAATACGATCCCGTGTCTGATCTTTGGGATACAAAAACCTCTTTTGAAGGCAGTACCAGGGCCTTTGCTGTGGGTTTTGTAATAGATAACAGGGGTTTTGTCGTTACCGGAAAGAGCGGAACTGACTATTTTGACGACATGTGGGGATTTGATCCGAATTCTGAATACAATGAGGATGATTGAAAGGAAGAAATTATTTTATATTGCCCTCTTCGCAGTGTTATTTGCCTTAACAAATGGATGCACCGCAAGAGGGCATTTTTATAAGGTGGAATTGTTTAAAAATGGTAATGGCTGGGGCTATGACATACTTGTAAACAACAAACCCTATATACACCAGCCTTTTATTCCAGCTCTCGAAGGACAGGTTCCATTCGGAGATAAAGAGTCTGCAAGAAAAACCGCCCGTCTCGTCGTTGATAAGCTTAAGAATCATAAGTCACCCGGAATCAC
>CAYPKL010000298.1:0-2706 GCA_964411285.1 uncultured Rikenellaceae bacterium | reverse complement strand
TTTAAGAATTGTAAGCTCGTCCTTCTCCATATTTCAATAAAATTTTTATGACTAAACAGTTGCCTTAAAAATAGGATAATTTAAGCAAAATCACAATGAATAATATCTACATATTGTACATTGAAAGACAAACTTATTTTTAAAAGCACTCCGATTATTTCTCAGCGCCTGAAATTTTAACCAGTTTTAATTCGAACGGCCTGAAAATGATATTATCCTCAGTGGAATCATGTATTGTATTTGCTGTAAAGGGATCAAGCCATTGTTTCATTCCGGCAACAGGAAATTTGATGCTTGCTGTAACCGGATCAGATTCTTCGTTAAAAAGTAGAAAGTAATGATCATTGTCCTTAATAACATGACGGTATCTTATATTATCTGAATGTGGGATGAGGGTTAATCCGGGCTTTATCAGCCTGTCTATTTCCATTATCAGATCTCCATCTGTTTTTACTACCTTAAGGCCTTTAGTCAATCCGGAGAAAGCTGAATTTTTCCAAACTATCAGCCTTCCGTTTTTTGCAAGTTTCCTGAGTACCGGAAGAATTTCGGAAGGTATATATGAAAGGCTGTCCAGAATAATTGCCCTGTAATTCATTCCCTTTATATGAACTCCTTTGGAGTCAATGCTGGTATCCTCCAGCAGATGGCGCAATTCGAGATAATTGAAATCACGCTGGTTCTGAAAGCATATTCTGGCTGCTTCATCAGGAAGGAAAGTTGATCCGGCGAGTATTGCAACTTCGCAAGCATGCCTGGAGTCTGTATTTACCCAGCTTAATCTGCGACATGCATCTGCAAAGGATTTATAGTTGGCCCACCAGCCTGAATTCGGGCCTACATCAGGCGGGCGTTCATCAAAGCGTGGTCCGCGCACCGAGTAATAAAAAGCATGGGGCAACAGCAGATTATGTCCCCTGACAAAACACCAGCCGGCAAGCCACACCATTTCATCGTATGTAAGATTATGACCGTAAGCCCCATAGAGCTCGTTGGAATTACGTCTCAATCCTATATGTATCATAGAACTTGAGGCGCATTTTGCCATTGTTGAATGCTCTCCTTCCAGAGCCTTCGGACCAGGTTCGACATACCTCCATACCAGATCCTGTCCCGGTACCTGAAAGTATCTTTCGGTACCAATATCCATTGAACCTGCAGGATGCCCCATCAGTGATATGCCATGATAACTACACCAGTTACCCAGGCGCTTGTAATAAATCTCTTCAAGACATTTGTTAATTGCCAGGTAGTAATCGGTACGGTGTTTCTTCCAGTCAGGATTATCGGTATCCCATAGGCTTGCAAGATAAGGTGTGAAGTCATAGCCCAGGCTTTGGCTGATATGAGGCAATAAAGAACCATTTCCGGGGACCATTCCCGGTTCGCTGCCCCTTCCAAGGGGAGATGGTTCGTCAGTAAAAATGCCAACAATAGTATTTCCAAAATACTTACCAAACTCCTTTAAATACCGATCATAAACAAGTTCAATAAAACTTGAAACAGCATCAGGATTCAGTATATCGCCTGCAGGCGGATGCTCTTCTGAAATTGTGTCAGTTCCTTCGCCTTTGTAATGAATACCACGGATAACTCCTCCGGAAGGTTTTTCAATCACGGCTACTCGCTTACTTCCTGGGCGGTCGATGATTGTAATGAGTTTTGAATCTTTTGTCAGCGATGGTTCTTCACCCGGCTTAAGATCGATTTTCAACAGACCACGCGCGGCATGTCCCGGATTGCGCATGACCACCTGACCGCTTGAAGATCCTGATGGATACATCCCTTCGTCATATAGTATTACGTACATCTTTCTGCGGGATGCTTCCTCTATGGCAACATTCATAAAATGTATCATCTCATCTGAAAGCCAGCCTGTATTTTCAGGCAGGCCGATACGAGGATGTATAACAAACCCGTAAACGCCGTGCGATTCAAAATCGACAATCTGACGAACGATTTCCTTGTCCTTCAAAGTATCATTCCAGAACCAGAATGGCATAAGTGAAAACTCCCGAGGAGGATCAATAAAATCAGAGCCTGCCTCCTGGCACGGGGTAATTGTATGAAGAGAAGATAGTATAATAATTGTAAGTAAAAGCTGTCTGGTAATCAGTCTCATGGTAAATAATATTGCCAGGGATTAAATTTTGAGTTAAGCCCTGGTAAAGTTATTTATTCCGGTGAAAGAACAAACTTCCGGAACAGTCACAGTAATGAATATTATTTGTAAGAGTTCAAATGGACACTCTTTACAGCCCGCCCGGAAGGATCGACCATATTTTTAAAAGAAGCATCCCAGGCAAGAGCTTCTGCAGTACTACAGGCAACAGAAGGAACTGAAGGGACACAGGATGCAGCAGAATCTGACGGGAAATGCTCAGCAAATATTGACCTGTAAAAATATTCTTCCTTTGACATTGGTGGATTTATCGGAAACCTGTATTTGGCATTTGCTAGCTGCTCGTCTGATACCTCACGCGATGTAAGTAATTTTAAAGAATCAATCCAGCTGTAGCCGACTCCATCCGAAAACTGCTCCTTTTGTCTCCATGCTATACTTTCCGGAAGATAACTCTCGAAAGCTTTCCGAAGAACCCATTTTTCAATTCTGTCTTTTGATGTCATTTTATCCCTTGGATTGAGCCGCATGGCAACATCCATGAAATCCTTGTCAAGGAAAGGAACTCGTCCTTCAACTCCCCA
>CAYPKL010000297.1:0-5630 GCA_964411285.1 uncultured Rikenellaceae bacterium | reverse complement strand
GCCTACCTTATCAATAATGATCAGTGCAATGACTGTAGTCAGCATATTAACAAGCCCTACCAGAACCTGATAGAAAAGGGAATCTCCGCTTGATAATCCGCTGTCAACGAAAATTGCAGGTCCGTAATACAGGACGGCATTTACTCCCATAAACTGGCCGAGCATTGCAATAGCCACACCAATAAGAACAGCTTTTAAAATTCCGGGTTCGGATAAATATCTCCATTCCGATTTCTTCTCCGATTGAATAACTTGTTGAGTTTGTGCTATCTGTTCATTTACTTCTTTCTCGCTCCGGTAAATATGCTTCAGTATTTTTGAAGCTTTTTCGGGAGAATGTTTCAGTATAAGCCATCTGGGACTCTCAGGAATAGCGAAAATCATTAGAAAGAATAAGACGGCAGGTACCGTTTCCATTCCCAGCATTCCCCGCCAAACTTCACCGACAAAAATCTTATTTAAAGTGCTATTTTCAATTGCGCCAAGTTGTGCAAGCTTTAATAACTGAAAATTGACCAGATATGCACCAAGGAAACCGATTGTGATAGCCAGCTGGTAGAATGAAACCAGGGTTCCACGGCGCTTGGCAACTGAAATTTCCGAAATATAAATTGGTGAAACTATAGACGCTATTCCTATTCCGACTCCTCCTATTATTCTGTAAATAACAAGCCCGTTAAAACTATCTGACAGAGCACATCCGATCCCTGTGACAGTGAATAATACGGCAGAAACGATCATTGTTTTTTTCCGTCCCAGAAAATCACTTAGAATTCCGGCAACAGAAACTCCTATTATTGATCCTACCAGGGCACACCCTACATACCAGCCTTCCTGTATTGAATTCAGTCCGAACTGTGACGACACCTGTACAATTGTACCCGAAATCACTGCAGTGTCATAACCGAAGAGAAATCCGCCGATTGCAGCAACAATTGCAAGGAAAACAACATACCCCATCTTATTCTGAATTTAGAAAAAAATTAATATTTAATTACCACCTGCAAAAATGTCTGAAACCGGTTGTTTTAGAAAAATATTGCAGAAACCATTTTATAATCCTTGTATATCCCGGATTTATAAAAATACAGGTTAAAAATAACATAATATTTTCTTTAAAATTCAACTCACGGATAAAAGCAGGTCTTAAAAGTAAAGCAATAAGGTATTTGATTTCTAGTTGTGGTTGTATAATTTTTATTAATTTTAATTCCGGTAGTCTCAAAACGATAATACCGGAATTACAAAGACAAAAGAATTATCCTCAACATCATTTCAAACTATAAAGTTTTGGTTTCCTATGCTGGATGTTACGTGTGCAATAATCAGGAATGAAGAAAATGAAGTTCTTGTAGTGCAGAGAGGGGAGAGAACCGACCATCCGTTCAAATGGGAGTTCCCGGGAGGGAAACGGAATGAAGGTGAAACTGATGAAGAGTGCATTATAAGGGAAGTTAAAGAGGAACTGTCGATGGATATTGTTATCTGCAGACGGATTGCAGGTACTGAATATGATTACGGGCATAAACAGATAAAGCTTATTCCCTTTGTTTGCGATACACTTGATGATTTGCCTTTTCTTTCAGAACATATAGCTTATAAATGGCTCGATCCTTCTGATCTGAAAAAAGTTGATTTTGCAGAAGCAGATATAAAAATTGCGGATGAATACCTGAAGAGCAATCTCTTTGTAAAAGTCCCTGAGGGTAAGATTTCACAACCCATTCAGAACAGTTATAATGAAGAAGATCTCAGATCGATGGTGGGCAATATAATGGGCATAAAAGAGGCTGAATGGATTGCAGAATCAGCAATTAAAAATGATGAGATTTTCAAAAAACTGCTTGAGTTCTCATTTTCAGATGATAAAAAGCTGGCATTCAGATCATCCTGGACCCTTTCTAAGGTTTTTGATAAATATCCGGATATATTGGGTTCAGATATTCAATTAATAATTGAATCGCTTGAAACTTTAGATAATGAAAGTGTCCAGAGATCATTTCTGAGAATGATCTCCCTTAGCGACCTGAATTCAATAAGTCAGAGGCAACAGGGAATTCTTGCCGATCATTGCTTTAAAATGCTGAAGTCGGGATTTTCTGCTATTGCAATAAAAGCTTATTCGATGGAAATAATCTATAAACTGGCACTGATTTATCCTGAACTTGCTAATGAACTTTCTGCAACTATCAAAATTCTTGAGGGAGAAGGATCAGCCGGCATAATTGCAAGAGGCCAGATTGTGCTGAAAAAACTTGCCGGCATTTCAAAAGAGCCCGCACCGGGACGGAAAAAAACTTAGGTAACTTCTTTGCCGTTTATTCCGGATTTGGTTCAAACATAAGCTTGTTTCCCGCAGTTTACTCAGATTAACAAAGGAAATGTTCGCTATCATAGAATGATCTATGAGAAATAAATAACAAGCTTTCAGCTTTTCTTTTATACTTTTGCTGGTCACTTATTTTATCAAAATGCATATCGTTGATACCAGCGGCCAGCAATGTCCTGCACCTCTTATCGCTACAAAGCGTGCTCTGAAGAACATAGATTCAGGAGAGGCTTTTATGGTTATTACAGATAACCTGACCTCATTTAACAATATTTCCAGATTTCTGAAAGATAACAGGACAGGATTCACAGCAGAAGAGTCAAACGGGGTCTGGTCTCTGACCGTTACCGGAACGACTTCTGAAATTTTAAGCGCAAATCCTGCAGAAAACTGTACTGCAGAGATCCCTCACTTCACAAAGGGTGATTTTATTGTCGTATTTACATCAGACAGGATGGGTGATGGCGATGAGGAGCTTGGTCATTTGCTGATCATTAATTTTGTAAAGGCAATCAAAGATCTTGACAGCCTTCCTGATAAAATAGTTTTTTATAACAAGGGAGTATTTATCGGTGCAGAAAGTTCTTCTGTTTCAGACTACCTTAAGGAAATTGAAAAAATGGGAGTTGTTCTGCTCTTCTGTGCAACATGCGTAAAATACTATTCGCTGGAGGAAAAGATAAAGGTCGGGACTTTAAGCAACATGTTCGAAATTGCCCAGGTTATGGCTTCAGCGTCTAATATTGTTAAGCCCTGAACTAAAAAAGTTATAGCCATGAAAGTTGACCTCCTTGAGATGGTGGAAAGCGGCGGATGTTCTGCCAAAATTTCTCCTGCGGTACTGGAGGAGTTTCTCAGGTACCTTCCCCTTTCTGAAGATCCAAATATTCTTGTTGATATTGACACTCATGATGATGCCGGTGTTTACAGGATAAATGATGATCTGGCCCTGGTCTTTACAACTGATTTCTTCCCGCCGGTATGCAGCGATCCGTACGAATTTGGTCAGATAGCTGCGGCAAACTCCATTAGTGATGTCTATGCCATGGGTGGATTGCCTGTCATTGCGCTGAATATCATGATGTTTCCTGCCTCAAAGCTTCCGTTGGAAGCGTACGCGGAAATTCTTAAAGGCGGATCCGATAAAGCTGCTGAAGCCGGAGTAAGAATTATAGGAGGGCATACTATTGATGATTTCCCTCCCAAATATGGTCTTGCAGTTATAGGTTATATTCACCCTGAAAAAATCATTACTAACGCCGGAGCCAGATCCGGGGATATTGTAATACTTACAAAACCGGTTGGGACAGGTGTGATACTGGCTGGTCACCGTTTGAAAATGGCCGCTGAAAACGACGTTCATCAGGCCAGCGTACTTATGAAGATGCTCAACAGATCTGGTGCAGAAATAATGAAGAAATTTGATGTGAAGGGGGCAACAGATGTAACCGGGTATGGTCTTGCCGGTCATGCTCTCAAGATGGCAAAAGCCAGCGGATTATCTATATCCTTGAATATGAGTCAGGTTCCGTTAATAGGGGAGACCTACAGACTTGTTGATGAGGGATGTATCCCCGGGGCATCCTTCCGTAATCTTGACTTTATTGAGAATGATTCCTTTTTTGCAATGAATCTGAATTACAACCTTAAGATGATTGCCTGTGATGCCCAGACATCAGGTGGATTACTGATGTGCGTAAGGAAAGATATTGCTGACGACGTGGTATCTGAACTCCATAAATCGGGGTTAAATCAATCGGCAGTGATAGGAGTGGTTACAGAAAAAAGAGATAAATATCTCTACCTGGCTGATTAATGACTTGAGGCCGTCTCAAAAGTATTATAATCGTACAACACAAAGGACTTATGAAAGCCTCTGCTTTGTTATTCAACAATCTGCCACATTTTTAGTCAAAGACCGTTTCGAATATTTTATGTTTGTGTGCTTCAAAACACATTTCTATCTGTTCTTTTGTATTTCGTTCAACTGAAAGAGGCGGTAATGAATCAGGGGTGAAGAAACCTGCTTCAAGTGTTTCCGTGTTGGCTGCGAAATTATTCTCAATCAACCTGCATTCAACAAAGACCTTGTAAATTGTATAGGGAAACATAGGATTATTATGTCTGTTTGCCATCTGAATAGCAATTATCCTGGCTGGTAAAACCTTCGCCCCGGCCTCTTCCATACATTCCCGTATGGCAGATTCACTCACTGAAGAATTCACATCAGCCCATCCTCCTGGAAGTGACCATGCTCCGTCAATTTTTTCCTTTACCATCAGGATCCTGTCATCTTTGAAAACAGAAGCTCTAATATCGACTTTCGGAGTCTGATATCCTGTCCCGGAGGCAAACAGGTCCTTAATCTTTTCATGACCGACTCCGGTGTACTCATGTAAAATTTCAACAGAGAGGTTTCTGATCTGCTGATATCTGTCAAGATCATACTGGTTTTCTCCGAATGTAAGTCCGGCCTGTGCTATTGACTGAAGTCTGGCTGCCCATTCAAGCCACTTTTCTTTCATAAAATCATATCTATTAAAAACTAAATATAACCAATAAAGCTGTAAATTTGATATAACTATGATAATGGTTAAATGTTGTTTTTTCTCCTTAGTGCCCTTTGCGCTTACCTTTGTGACACTTAGTGGTTCAGTATGTTATGTTTAACCACTAAGGCGCACAAAGGTTATCACAAGGACACAAAGGACTTTTGAGACAGCCTTTAGCGAAGGAGCCAGACTGGAGGGTATGGAGGAAGGCTTTAACTATAGAGGGCACAAACCTTAATACATTATACCCATTTTAAACTCCTGTAAAGTATTTGGTAATATTTATTTATTGATAAGGGGCAAATAATTATTGAGTTAAGTATATAAATTATTGTAACACAATAATAATTCAAGGATATTTATGCCTGTCATCCCGAAGCGTAAGCGAGGGATCTCTCTGAAGTAAAAAGTAAAAAGTAAAAAGTTGTAAGTTAGGATGTTAAACTTTTCCAGATATTATGAAAACATTTCGGATTTGTTCAATTTTCCTGCTGGCAGCATTATTCAATGCCCAGCTTACCGGCCAGGAATATAAATACCTTAACGACCGGGCAGGCCTAAGTGAAATTTCAGCAAGCAATGGTATTGACACTCCTGTAACCGTAAGAATTATTTATGATAATTATGTCCACGAGAAGGGCCTTAAATCAGATTGGGGCTATTCAATCATTATTGAAGGACTTGAGAAGGGAATTCTCTTTGATACGGGAACCAGGCCTGGTATTTTCGAGTCGAATTTTAATAAGATG
>CAYPKL010000296.1:0-4384 GCA_964411285.1 uncultured Rikenellaceae bacterium | reverse complement strand
TTCTACGGAAGCATCTTCAATAGGAGCACATGTATCTACAACAATATCAGCCAGATCAAAGATAGTCTTGCCGCATGAGTGCCTTGTTTTCTTGCCCTCGGCAGCTGCAGCAGATCCGAATACGACCACCTTCATGCCTTTGTTCCGTGCTTCAAGGGCAATATCAATATTCACATTGTTAATACCTGAGTGTGAAAACAGCCACATTACATCACGCTTATCAAAATCATATCCTTTCATTATTTCCTTCCCATAACCTTCAACTCTCTCAAGGAAAACGAACTGATGTACTCCCATCTCCCCTGTTATCCTTGTAAAAAAGGTAAGCGGCAGCTCTATCATAGGATGAAATCCGACAAAACCGCCGATGCGGGGATACATCTCTTCTATAGGCAAGGTTGCATGTCCGCAGCCGAAAGTATGAACCCAGCGGTTGCTTTCAATCGTATCAGCCATCAGTTCTGCAGCTTTGCGGATATTTTCCATCTGAGTTTCCTCGATTTTGGCCATTATCCCCCTTGTATTCTCAAGCCATTGTTTTGCTAACATTGTGGTAGGTTTTTAGATTATTAATTATGATTATTATTTATGATTTCAATTTTTATCAAATTTAACATCTCTTTTCCTGTTCAAAATAAACACTGTAAGAATTGCCATTATTACCGTTTCGCAAAAAGCTACTGTTATCAGATGGCTAATCCCGAATTTCTGAGAGACTATACCCATTCCATAGTTAATCAGCATGTTCCCAAGCAACGCAATAACAAGAACAAAGCTGAAAGCAGTACCCGATAACTCCGCATACCGTTCACCTACAAAACCCAGCATAATGGGAAATCCTCCTGCCAGGCCAGCTCCTATCAGCATGAAGCCGGCCATTACTGAAGGCAGGGAAAAATCCGTCCTTATTACAATTAATCCCAGAATAATCAGGACAAATGATGCTATCAGTATTTTTCTCACAGGAATATTTCTAAGAATAGTACCTGTCAGCAGCCGCATAATTGCCATTCCTGCAACAAATAATGAGAGGGAATAGAGAGCGCTGCTTTGTCCGGTATTAAGCTTATCCATCATATATGTGGTTGTCCAGTTATTTATTATCCCTTCAAAACTGCTTTGGAAGAAAAGAAAAAAACCAATCAGGATAATGAATTTATCCTTGAAAAATCCGAGGCTTTCCTTTACAGGGAATCCCTGTCTCTGTTTTGGCAAAGGCATTTTTATAAGCATGAAGAATATTGCTGTGGCCACTGAGAAAATGCCGATTGAAGCGACTATTGATTCGAAGCTGAAGCTTTGCTCCATCATTCCCAGTAAGAGAGGCATTCCAAGCGCTCCTATCCCGAAGAATACACCCAGCAGACTTAAGTTTGCTCCTTTGTCCCTGTCGCTGATATCGGCAACCAGGGAATTTGTTGCACCATTTATTGCCCCGCCGCCCAGACCGGTAAGAAATATACATACCTTTAACAAACCGGTACTGTGCGAGAAAGCAATACCCTCAAATCCTGCTGCAAGTAGTAAACAGGATACAGATAGCATCAGTTTGTAACCAAACTTGTCAACAATAGGTCCGAACAACAAAGAGCCTGTGAGTATCCCAAAAGGCAAAATCGAAAAAAGAGTCCCCGAAGCAATCTCGTTCAGATTAAATTTTATCTTGAGATCAGGAGCCACCGAACCGAGTGTAATGAGCCCTATTCCAAATAAAAAAATCCCAAGACATGCTGACCAGAATACTAATCTCTTATTGAACATTTCAAATCTATTTTAAGAATTATGATCCTTTAATGTTTTTTAAAGCCAGGAACCCTGCACCATAAACGCCTGCATCACCCTCCAGACCCGATACATCAAATGAAACCTGGGTAATGCTGACTGGCTGGGCCCATTTTGCTGCCTCCCTGGCTATTTCCGGGATCAGTGATCTGGCCGGACCAAAAACGCCACCTCCAAAAATTATCTTCTCCGGATTGAACAGACTGATAAAATTTGCCACTGCCATTCCCCAATATTCAACTGCCTGATCAATCACTCTTTTGGCGAGGAGATCTCCGTTTCCGAAAGCCTCAAAAATATCATGGGAAGTAATTTTCTCAGCAGTTTTAGTTCGGAGTTCTCCGCGATATTCATTATCTGTGGATAGGAGACTCCTTGCTACTTTGGCTATCCCTTCGCCTGAAGCATGATATTCAAAGCAACCGCATCCGGTATAATGATTTTCAAATGGTCTGCTTAATGCCATCCATCCCGTAGCTCCGGCTATGTCGTTACTCCCGCGCAGCACTTCACCATTTACAACAATTCCGGCGCCGATACCGGTACCAACTGCCAGGAATATAGCATCGCGGCACCCTCTGGCATTTCCCTGCCATAACTCACCAAGAATGTAGCAAGCTCTGTCATTGTCGATTGCCACAGGTAAACCACCTGTAATTGAGGTAACCTCTTTAAGCAAAGGATAATCTGTCCAGCCGGGAATATTTGGCGCCCAGACTGTGGCGGATTTTGAATTACTGATACCCGGAACCGAAATTCCGATTGATAAAATCTTATTTTCCTGCTTTTCGTTTGATTTCAGTAACCTGCAGATCAAGTCAGTTATAAGCATTCCCACTTCATGGCCTTCACAACGGCCGAGAGGAACTGTCTCTTTTGATAAGACCGCACCATCCTCTGAGAATATGGCATACGCCAGCTTGGTCCCTCCCAGATCAATTCCTAAAACTGCCATCTTAATTCAGATTTCATCATCATTTTAATCTATTTTAAAAGATCATCTATTCTTACAAACTGATAATCCCGGTTTATCAGGGTATCAATAAGATAAGGCAGATATGAATAGAATTTATCTGTCCTCCGGGGATCGGTTCCTATGTGTACAAGGAGTATAAATCCGTTCAGCCCGTTGGGGGAGAATTTTTCATAGTCAAGAACAGATTTCAGGATGGTTTTACTGTCAAGGTACTTTTCTGCCATCTGGGGATATGTATAATCGGCATTACTCCTTGTCCCCGGTGAAAAATTAACCAGCTCCAGTCCCATCCGGTTCGTCCATAGTGATATGGAATCGTTATACCATTCGTAAGGAGGCAGATAAAAATGTGATTTTGCATGATCAATACCAAATTTCCCCATCTCCTCATAAGAAGCCCTGATGTCATTCATGAACTCTGCCCTGCCTACAAGAAGGCTGTCTCTTCTGATCCAGTCGCAATAAAGCAGATGTTTATCAGAGTGGGATCCAAGGTAGTTCCCATTGCTTATTAACCGGTTTATTACCGGTTTGAATTTCTCATTTCTGTAGAAATTGCCGGTAAAGAAAAATGAACCCCTGATGTCTTTATTTTTAAGTGTTTCTGCGATGAATTCCCCGCCGTCAGCAAATTCGTCACCGGTAAAAACCAGGGCAATTTTCTTTGTTGTAGTGTCCCCTCGTATAATGGCGCCGGATTCATATGTAAACTCATTTTCAGCCTTAGGAATGACTGTTTCATTCCCTGATCCGGTCTGCCTTACCACGCCATTCTCTGAGGTATGGGTTTTATTTCTGCACGACACGGTGATTATCGCCACAAGGAACAACCTGAACATTATTTTTGAGTACCTGATCATAAGCCAATTTTAATTAAATAGTTATCAGCTCTCCTTCCGACACAACAAGCCTGACATCAAAGTTCTTATCAAAGAGGACAAGATCAGCTTTGAACCCGGGCTCAATTCTTCCTTTGTCATGGATATTCATAACCCTTGCGGGATAAGCTGATGCCATGCGCAATGCTTCCTCAACCGGTATACCTGCATGCTCAACACAATTTCTGACTGCCGTCATCATAGAAAGCACCGATCCCGACAAGGTGCCGTCAGGAAGTGTAAACCGGTCTTTCTGACGTCTGTGCATGGTGGCTCCTCCCCGGGAACTCTCCTCTACTGCATCAGAAATAAGGAACAATCTCTCCTTCATCAGTTTTTTAGCTATTGATATCATACTGTAATCAACATGGATACCATCTGCAACAATGCTGGCAGTAATGTTTTCGGTCTCAAATGTCGCCCCCGGAAGGCCAGGATCGCGATGATGCATCTGCGACATAGCATTGAAAAGGTGAGTGGTTGTCCGTATTCCCCATTTAAAACCAAGCACAGCTTGCCGGTAAGTTGCATTGCTGTGGCCAGCAGCCACAATAATGTCATTACTCATCAGGTATTCAATTACCTCACTGGTGCATATTTCAGGAGCCACTGTCATCATCCGTATTACGCCCTTCGATTCATTCACCAAAGCCTCAATCTCGTCTCTTTCAGGTGACTTAATACAGCTCAGCAGATGAGCACCTCTTCTCTGAGTGCTGATATACGGACCTTCAAAGTGCAAACCCAG
>CAYPKL010000295.1:0-4780 GCA_964411285.1 uncultured Rikenellaceae bacterium | reverse complement strand
GGTAAAGGTCATTTCTCACTGAACTGTTGCATATTTCCAGGAGCTGGTTAGCCTGCCGAGAAAATATCAGCCGGTCAAAAAGATCTTCCTTTTCAGTAACTGTCCGTGTCAAATCCAGACCATCCAAAGGTTTCTCCGGTTTAAAATCAATTCCGCAGAGACCAAGGATAGTTGGCATAATATCAATATCCTGAGCCAGTTGGCTCGTCATCCCCGGTTTTATGCGGGCAGGCCATTTAATATAAAACGGCACTCTCACCCCTCCCTCATCAACCGAACCCTTAATACCTTTCATTTCTCCGTTATACCTTATGGTATTTGGTCCGTTGTCTGACAGGAATATTACTATAGTATTATCCGCAAGCTTTGACTCATCAAGTTTATTAAGAATAAGTCCTATATTTTCATCCATATTCTCCATCATCCCATATACTGAACTTAAGGTTGAATCAAGGCCAAGTGAAAGGTATTTATTGAAATATTTCTCAGGTACCTGGAAAGGTGAATGTGGAACATTATATGGAACATAGCATAAAAATGGCCGTTCTTTATTTCTATCAATAAAGTCTATCGCTTTTTCTGTAAAATAATCTGTGGTATATCCTGATGATTTAATAACCTCTTCATTATGCAGGTATTCTGCATCAAAATAGTATCCGAGGTGCCCCATGCAGAAACCTACAAACTCATCAAATCCCTGCCTGTTTGGATGCTGCCGGTAGTATCCCCCGTTATGCCATTTGCCGAAACATCCGGTAGAGTATCCATTGTCTTTCAGGATTTCAGCTAAGGTAACCTCGTCAGTTCTCATGTTCTCATAACCTCTTGTAACAGAAGAGACTCCCGTCCTGAGAAAATATCTGCCGGTCAATAGCTCAGCACGTGTAGGTGCACTTAGGGGGCAGACATAGAACCGGTCAAAACTGAGGCTTTGTTTTGCCAGGTATGTAAGTACTGGCGTTTCTACATACTTGTTTCCATTTAAGCTGATGTCACCCCAGCCCATATCGTCTGCAAGAATTAAGACAATGTTCGGTTTTACGGCAGGTGCCTGATGGTCACATGACAGACAGATTGCTGTAAGACCTGTTAAATATACCGGGATAAGATTTTCTCTCTTAATCATTCCATCATTTTATAGTTGAAAACTCAATTCTACCTTTTCATTTTGTATTCAGGATTTGGTACCGGCATCTGTGCATTAACTCTCTTTTGCCAGCTTTTAAGCAAACCATATAATTCCTTGGTTTTCTGAATCATTTTCCGGGAAAGATCCTGCGACTCTGAAATATCATCCTTAAGATTAAATAACTCTACCTTCCCTGTTTCATAGTTTTCAACCAGCTTAAAATCACCTTTTCTCACAGCACCGGCAGGCCTGCCAAGCTGGTTCGAGAAATGAGGATAGTGCCAGAATAACTGACGGTCAGATGCAGAGCTGCTTTTGCCGGTAAGTAATGTTACAATACTCAATCCGTCAACACTTTCGGGGATTGTATTTATCCCTGTTATCTCACAAAGTGTTGGCAGGTAATCGATTGAAGTGAAGTATTCATCTGATTCTGTTCCTGGATTTATTTTCACGGGCCAGCATATAATAGCGGGTACTCTGATACCTCCCTCATAAACGTGTCCTTTCCATTTCCTGAGCGGGAGGTTTGATGTTGGAACAGGACCAAGTTCATCAAGTCCCAGTCCTCCGTTATCACTCGTAAATATTATGATTGTATTGTCTGACAATCCTTCCTGTCTCAGAGCATCGGTAATCCTGCCCACTCCATCATCGATGCTTTCGATCATTGCAGAATAATAAGGATTGAATTTTTCATCCGAATCGTTGTATTTCCGGAAGTATTTCATGAGCTTGTCATGACGGGGTACTATTACAACATGAGGTGCTGAATAGGCAAGGTAAAGGAAAAATGGCTTACTCTTATTTTCTGCAATGAATTCGATACCATAACTGGTAAGCTTATCTGTAAGATATTCAGTGCCATTATCAACAATCTCCGAGTTGTATGAATCCTCATATACGGAATAATTATAATAATCCAATCCATTTTTGCCGATCATTCTTGTGTAATCAAATCCCTGGTTCCATGGGGCAATTGAATCATGCCCGCCAAGGTGCCATTTACCGATCATACCTGTTGAATATCCTCTGGTTTTTAGTAATTCTGCAATAGTTACTTCCCGTGCTTCAAGATATGGTTTCCAGGGAGCAGGCTGCACCGGGGATTCAGGATCGGTTCTATTACCGGCAATAAAATTTGTAAGATGAAGCCTTGCCGGATATTTACCGGTAAGAATTGAAGCCCTTGTCGGTGAACTTACCGGACAGGCAGCATAAGCCTGAGTGAAACGGATACCCCTTTTAGCAAGGGCATCAAGATTTGGAGTCTCGGTGTGCTTATTGCCATAGCAGGCCAGATCTTTCCATCCCATATCGTCAGTAAGAATGAAAACAATATTTGGTGGTTTTTGCTGCGAGAAACAGCTTCCCGAAATCAAGAGCAGTGGGACAAATGCAGTAAGTGATTTCATTTCAGAATTTACCTTTGTTATTGTCTAAAATAGCGTTATATTTTTTATCGACAGGTTCTCCCCTCTTGTTGATTTCAGGGAAGAATACCATGTAATCAGGTGGTTCTGTTTGAAGTTCGGCACCACCGGTATTATGCGGGTAACTGCCGTTAATTATACTGTTGGGGCTCGGGCTTGATGAGCTTGAAGTCAGGAAGAAATTCGTGAACCTTATACCCGAAGCAGCAATCCTGTCTATATTTGGAGTTTTTACCTGGCTGTTTCTATAGCAACCGTAATCGTCCTGGCTGACATCGTCGGCGATGATCAGGACAAAATTTGGTCTGTTCTGGCTTTTTGCCGGCATTGCACACAAAACAAATAAGCCACGAATTAGTTTATTCATAATAACAAATTACGTAATCTTTATAATACTACTTTTTTGGAGCATTTTGTACTATATCTTTTCCAAAATACTTTTTCAGAGTATATTCTGGCTGCCAGTTATCCGGTTTTCGCACCAGTTTGGTATAATCATATTCCATTGGCAGAATCCTGGCTACATTCAGGGGAACCGTATCATTGACAGCTTTCTGCCATTTCTGCATCAGCTTCAGCAATTTATCAACCATTGATTGAAACCTGGCATTTCCCGACAGATTGTTCAGTTCCAGTGGATCGTTTACCAGGTTGAACAGTTGGTTATAATCCCTTTCGGGATATCGGATCAGCTTCCACTCTTTTGTCCTGACAGCCCTAACCGTATGCCGGTAAGCAGTAAACAACGAAGAGCGGACTTCCTGTGATACTCCGGAAATTACCGGCACCAGGCTCTTCCCATCAATACATTCAGGTGCAGGAAGGGAGCATACTTCAGCCAGGGTTGGATAAAGATCGAACAGATAGACCAGGGCATCTATTACTCTTCCCTGCGGGATACCAGGACCGGTTATGATCAGTGGAACTTTAGTACTGTGTTCATAGAGGTTTTGTTTACCCAGCAATCCATGGCTGCCGATGGCTAAGCCGTTATCGGCTGCATACACGATGATAGTATTGTCGTATAAACCTTTCTCTTTAAGGGTATTGATAATCTCCCCTATTTTATCGTCCAAATGGGTAATAAGACCATAATAATCGGCCAGAGCCGCCCTGATTATTTCAGGTTTGCGGGGCCAGGTAGTAAGGTTTTCATCGCGGATTGTCAGATCGTCGAAGGCAAAAGGATGCAGAGGCATAAAATTACCAGGCAATGGCAGGGAATCAGGCAGATATCTGTCGATATAATCGGGCTGGGGCGAATAAGGATCGTGCGGAACGGTGAATGCAACATAACAAAAAAAAGGATTCTTGTGATCACCGGCTGCATATTCGCTGATATAGTCAATGGCAGCACTGGCAAAAAGATCAGTGGAGAAGCCTTTCTTTGAAGGATCTGACAATTTTCCATCAGCCCCCAGGTCGCAGGAGGGAATATTGAAATGGTCGGCCATTCCGCCAAGGAACACATTCTTCCCTTTTTGGAAGCCGGCTTCAAAGGCGCTCTTCTCGTTGTGCCATTTACCGGTTCCGAAAGTTTCGTATCCATGTGCGGAAAAATGCATAGGCATTGTTTCCACACCATCGAGCTTATCGTAAACATGAAACAAGTTCTTGCCGCTCAATAACATAGCACGGCTGGGAGCCGATATGGCCCCATGATGGCCGCCCATCACATAACTGTTCGTAAAGCGAACACCGTTTTCTGCCAGGTTATCGATATTTGGCGTATTAATGTACGAATTCCCGGCACACCTAAGCGCATCAGCCCTCTGGTCGTCAGCAAGGATGAAAAGGATGTTCGGTTCATTAGCTGTTTTTTGACAGGGCAGAGCTGATGTCATAAATGAAATCCCACAGATACACCCTGTGATAAGTTGACTATTTTTCATACGAGGTATATTTCTTTGTCATTTTAGAGAATGTTTACTTATCTACCATATTACAATTTACATCGCAACGCTTAAATTTAATAAACTCCTTATTATATGAACGATAGACATTCCCTTTTAGATAGCCTCCTTTGCTCTCAGGAACCTGTGCTCAGGGGTTTTGACATAAGGGTTTTCCCACCACCAGACCTGGTTGGTTTTTGATCCGCCACCGGCAATTATATCGTTATCGCCGTCATTATCAACAGCAAAGGCAATTGTTCCGGCTTCAATAAAGCATATAGCGTCCTCAACAACGTTTTTCCTCCAACCGGTTGAAGTGCGTT
>CAYPKL010000294.1:0-5810 GCA_964411285.1 uncultured Rikenellaceae bacterium | reverse complement strand
GCCAGGGATGAAGATCCTTCCCCTTTGCAGAGAAATATGGCCAGGCTGGGTATTAAACCAGACGATATTGACATAATCGTTATATCACATAATCACGGAGACCATGTTGGTGGTGATAAATGGGAAGGGGGAAATACATTTTCTTTTACCATTAACCAGCCGCCATTAAAGCAAATACCGGTCTATACACCGGTGAAAATGACTTATCCCGGGTTAAACCCTATATATACTCCGCTACCAACCAAAATAGCCAGAGGAGTGGCAACCATCGGGGTGATTCACAATCCTATTTTCCTTACTGATATAGAAGAACAAGCTCTGGCAATCAATGTGGAAAACAAAGGTATTATCATTATTTCGGGTTGCGGGCACCAGTCGATTGAAAAGATACTGAAGCGTACAGAAATTATATTTGATGAGCCAATATACGGTGTATTGGGCGGCTTCCATTATCCCATGGAAGAGACACGTAATATTGGCTGGATTTACAAATATGTTGTTGTTGGCAAACTGCCATGGGAACGTCTGACAGTTGACGATATTAAAAAGAACTGCGAATTCTTAAAAGCCAGGAATATTAAGTTGGTTGGACTTTCAGCTCATGACAGTTCTGACGGAAGCATTGAGATTTTCAAACAGGAATTTCAGAAAGAATTTGTTAACATAAGAGTTGGTGAAAGAATCTTTATTGGCAATTGAATAAGTTTGATAATATCAATAACCAATTATGATGAAACCACAAAACATTAATTATAAGAAAATGCATCAGAGCAGAAGGTCATTTCTGACCAGAAGTATCCCGGTTTGTACACTGGGATGTTTAGGGTTATCACAAATCTTTGCGTCAATGGCTAAGCCTGAAATCATCAAGAAACATGTTCACAAGTTCCATAAAAAGACCGGTTATACATACGAACAGGTATACCTCTTCAGAGCAAGACTTTATGTTGACAGGATGAAAAGGATTGCAAGTTATCTGGGGCACGACAACCTGATTGATGCGCTTAAAAAATCAACTGAAGATTTTTACAGTTCCATTGCCACTTACAAACCTGAAAATACCCTGCAGGATTTTATCAGGCCATTTTATGAAGATGAAGGTTATAAGACAATCCTCACCATTGAAATTGTTGAAAACCGGGAGGATCTCGTTTCGTGGAGAGTCACAGAGTGTCTTAACGCCAAAGTCTTTCGTGAACTGGATGCAGCCGAAATCGGATATGCCACTCTGTGTCATGGTGATGAAGCCTGGGCAAAGGCGTTTAATCCCAATATTCAGTTTTCCAGAACTAAAACCTTAATGGAAGGGCATGACTGCTGTGATCATTGTTATAAAATATGACCTGATCTCCCCAACTATTTAAAAAAACACCTTCACCAATTAAATGATGAAGGTGTTTATGGTGTTGAAAAATGAGAAAATTAAATCATCTTGTTTTGATCTTTTTTCATTTTGTTGGTTCATATCCAGTTCATAAATCTCTGCAACTAACTGTAAATGAACCCTTTTTAGTCGGGGTGAGAAGACTCGAACTTCCGGCCCCTACGTCCCGAACGTAGTACGCTACCAACTGCGCCACACCCCGATTCAAATTCACTGCTACCAACGGAGTTTACCACGTTATGCGTGGCCACACCCCGATAAAAATAACTTCCGACTTCAAAATTCCTGATCCCAAAACAGATCAGACAGGAACCGTTCCTGGAGTGCAAAAATAGTATTTTTCCCCAAACAACCTGATTACATAAGCATGATAAGTTTCAGGTTTTTCATGGACAACCCTAAAAGTACTTCAAAACTCTGAAATCAGGGAGAACCATTTGCCGGCTGATGATCCCCATACTTCTTTATAAGTAGCAGTGTTGAACTGTGGCCAGTATGGTGTATCTTCATTGAACCGCGACTGCATACCAACGGGAATCTCACCAACCATTTCACCCGGCAATGCGGTGTACTGCTGCGGATAATTGCTGCCCTCTCCCCATATTAATGATTGCCCGAAAGGATTTTTACCGACAATCCAGAAAAGCTGCTGCTCAGCAATATTCATAAGTTCTTTGTCTTTAAGAAATCTGCCGCACAATGCAGCTGCTTTACCTGTTGCCAGATGTACCGCAGCATTGCCTTTGAACGAGAACCACACAGGGAACACCCTCAGATAATGTTCATCATCAAGCTTTGTCGCAGAGGCGAGTTGTTCTTTAAAGTCGGCGGAAACATCCTGGCGAATTCCAACCTGTACAATATAGAAATTGGCCGAATCCTTTATTTCGTCCTTTTGATAGACTCCGCTCGGGACCATACCGTAAGGCTGAACATACTGCATAATATTCTTCAGATAATCACCATATATCCTTATGGAATTCTCCCATGTTTTGTAATCGGGATGATCGGGTTGAGTCTCACAAAGAGCTGTAAGTGCCTGCATATAGACCTGGTCGCGTGACTGATGTGTAAAATGAACTATTGACTTTTTAGCAAGATCGCGATAGAAAAAACCTTTTGTCCCGATTTTATCATTTAATGGTTCCGTGCGCTGACATTGAATGGCAAACTTAATATGTTCTGCTGCCTTACCGGCATAGTATTTTTCCCCTGACAGTTTAAAAAGCATACTGGCAGCCCATGATATGGTAGCCATGTACTGACTCTGTGAAGCCATATATGCATGACCGTGGCCTTTTGAGATCCTTTCATTGTATCCAAGTTCCTCAAAACGTTTAATGGCAAATCCGAAATCTTCCTTTGCTATTTTACACAGATTTTCCTTCAGCATTTTGTCATTATCGACAGACATGGAAGCGTAAGCCTCAATGCCTGAAAGGAGGAAATTCTCAAATCCGCTGTTTGTTGCCACAACCTGACGTCTTCCTGCATCATCTATTGAACCCGTAAAACCATCAGTCCACAAATTGGTTCCCCATGTCTGAAAACGATTACCGTCACCCAGCCTTGTTTTCATGATATAATCAATCCCCCATAGTGCCTCTTCCTTCAGGCGCAGGTACAAATCGGTATTGTTCTTCTCCCTTGCCCTGTTGGCCATTTCGAGAATTGAGAACGCAATTTCGCCTGTTTGCAGTGATTGCTGCGACATATCAGCAGCATCATGCCAGCCTCCGTTCACCGGATAGATGTGCCCGTTGAACTCCCCGTTAAGGTCGGAATGACAAGTACCGTGCTTCCCCGGCACCGGGTAGCCACACCGCTCGCAAAACATGAAATTCACCACTCTCCACGCAGAATTGTCCCAAACATTTCTGTCGATGTAAAATGGTTGTGAGGTAATGCCTCCTGCTCTTATCATATACTGTCCTTCGCGACGGAAATCCGTGAAGTCAATTGTTTCAAAATCACCGATGCGTGTTTTCCCTGCACTGATCTTGCCCTCATAAACAGACTGAGATGTATTATAATCAATTAACTGGAACTTCCCATTGTGATTATTTACCCGAACGATTGCTGATTTTTCACTTTCCGGCCTGTATCCCGAAGTTGAGAAGATTATCCTGTTCTCAGCTGGCTTCCAGCCGCTGACCACTTCAGGATTCTCAATTACCTGAAGTTCAACCGCATCGACATCAAATTTCAAAGAATCACCCATTGTTCGTTCCTTTCCAAAGACTTCAATGGCAAAAGACAATTTTGTAACTTTATCCCTGCCAAGTTCTGACATTTCAACAAAACATTCATTCCACTGGCCGTTTATCAGATTAATTTCATGATACCCTTCCCGTCCGTATTTGTCAGGTACCTTTATCTTACCGTCGTTCTCGACATACAGGTTCAGATATATGCTTCGTGCACCTTCACAATCAGGGAAGATATTGAAATGTATCCGGTTAAATTTCTCCCAGTTCTTACCTCCCACTTCATAACTTGCCATTGAGGTCCCTCTGCCTAATCCCCATCCAGGTAACTCATTGACAACTGTTGGAGCGACAATCCGGAGGCTATGTTTACCGGATGTACTTCTTTCCGCTGTAATTCTCATACCCCCAATTCCTTTGTGTGACCATTTATTCAATTCTTCCATATCACAAAGCATCTCGGAGGCCATCACTTTTTTTGTGAGCCCGAAAGTCTCAAACGACTTGCTAAAGTCAAGCGGTAAAGGTGAATGGATATATCCTGTATTACGGATATCTGATTTCAGCTTCTCATCTGTTTGAGAGAATAAACAGATGCAATTAAAGACAAAAAAGAATGTCACAATGGTTAGTTTATTCATATTTTTAAATTTATTTGATTCCTGATTGTTCAACATTTACATGAAGGATATAAACAAAATTAAGATTGTTTTTCCTTTCCGGACTGAAAAAGAGTCTGTTTAAGAAGATTTAACATTCCAAACTGTGATGATGAAATCAGTTAATGAAAAATAATTTCTAAATTGACATTGTTAAAGTACTAAATCACCAAATGGGAAAGAGTAACCGTATTATTTCAATTGATATCATGCGCGGACTGACACTTGTCCTAATGCTGTTCGTAAATGATCTCTTTATGCCCGGTGTACCGGCATGGCTGGGCCACATGAAAGCTGATTTTGATGGAATGGGGTTGGCTGACTGGGTTTTTCCGGGGTTCATGTTCATGGTCGGAATGTCAATCCCTTATTCTGTTGGTAACAGGATAACCAGAGGCGATAGCACATTGGCCCTCCTTAAACACATATTTATAAGGACAGTTAGTCTTCTTATTATAGGAGTGCTTATGTCCAATTCAAGAAATGTCAATGCTGAATATACCGGAATAACCAAGAGTCTGTGGTCGCTAATTATGTACACAGGAGTATTTCTTGTCTGGAATAATTATAATGAATCAAAAATAAATAAATACCTCATGTATGCATTGCGAATTCTTGGTATCCTTATGATTATACCAATGGTATATATTTTCAGAGCGGCTGAAGACAGGGGTTTCCGTTTCAATTCGTGGGGTATTCTGGGAACAATAGGATGGGGCTATCTGGTTGCCGCGCTTGTCTATATTTGGTTCCGTGACAATATTTCAAAAACTTCTGTTTTTGTGTTAATTTTCCTGGTAGTAAATATGCTTTCAAAACTGCATCTACTTGATTTTATGAGTCCTGTTAAACCAGTTCTTGGGATAATCATTAACGGGAATGCTCCTTTCATTGTTCTTTCGGGAATGCTGATAACCCTCATACTTAAAAAATATGCATCTGTCAGCGCCGTGAAAACAGTACTTACCATTGCAGCTTTAGGCATTGCCTGTATAGCAGCAGGCTTTATCCTTCGTCCATGGTTCATTATCTCTAAGATCCAATCAACACCTACATGGGGACTTATCTGCAATGGTATAAGTATGGTAATGTTTGCCCTTTTATTCTGGATCATCGATATAATGAAGAAAGTGAAATGGAGTCTTTTTCTCAGGCCGGCCGGGGCAAATTCGCTCACAGTTTACCTTGTTCCGGATATGTTCTATTACATTATCTGGCAATTCAGCCTGCCGTTTCTTTTTTACAAGAATTCTGATATTCCGCTTGTGGTAATTGCAGGATCAATTGTATGGGCTCTTGTGATGGGGGTAGCTCTGCCCATGTTGCTTGAACGGATTAACTTCAGACTGAAACTTTAATAAACATTACACTAGCAAATTTTCTTATGGCTGATAAGAACCGGATCTTTTCAATCGATATTATGAGAGGCCTTACCCTGCTGCTGATGCTTTTCGTCAACGACCTGAATATGAACATTGCCCCGGGGTGGCTCGGACACATGAAAGCGAATTATGACGGAATAGGACTGGCCGACGTGGTATTCCCCGGATTTCTGTTCAT
>CAYPKL010000293.1:0-5067 GCA_964411285.1 uncultured Rikenellaceae bacterium | reverse complement strand
CATTTATTTTAAAGGCAAAGACACTCTGATATTTTTCTTTCTGAAAATTAAATTATTAGACCTGGTATGGATCAATCAAATAAGCATTATAAAGCTTTTATTGAACGGCAGGAAGCTATAAAGAAGCAATACAGTCCCCAGCAGACAGCAAAGCAGCATTCTAAGGGAAAACTTGCCGCGTATGAAAGAATAAAACTTCTTTTTGATTCAGGAACTTTCGAAGAAATCGATGCTTTTGTCACTCCTGCCGGACAGCCTGTAGACTTTGGGAAGGTCGAAAAATCATTTGGTGATGGTGTAATTGTCGGACATGGTAAGGTTAACGGACGTCTTGTTTTTGCTTATGCACAGGATTTTACTATAATGGGCGGATCATTGGGAATCGTTCATGCAAGAAAAATCGCCAAGATACAGGAGATGGCACTTAAAATGGGGTCGCCAATAATAGGTCTGATTGATTCAGGTGGAGCCAGGATACAGGAAGGTGTTGCCAGCCTGAGCGGATATGCATCTATTTTCCAGAATATAATTCATTCCTCCGGCATTATTCCACAGATTTCAGTCATTATGGGTCCTGCTGCCGGTGGAGCTGTCTATTCTCCTGCCCTGACCGATTTTGTTTTCATGACAAATCATACCAGCTATATGTTCGTCACCGGACCTAACGTTGTTAAAGAGGTTCTTAATGAAGAAGTTACTTCTGATCAGCTGGGAGGGGCGGAAATTCATGCCCGTAAGAGCGGAGTAGCTCACATGATTTATGATGATGAGGAAAATACGATTCTTGCCCTTAAGAAATTCCTTTCCTACCTTCCCTCGAATAATGTTGAAAATCCACCAATTGTGCCTGATGACGGATCTGTGAACGATATAAATGAAAAGCTGAGAGATATTATACCTGATGACCCCAACAAAGCTTATGACGTAAAAGATGTTATAAGCCTTATCGTTGACAGAAACAGTTTTTTTGAAACCTCAGAGCTTTTTGCCGCTAACCTTGTAACCGGACTTGCAAGATTAAGAGGCAAGTCAATCGGAATTGTTGCAAATCAGCCAAAGGTGCTTGCCGGAGTTCTTGATATCGACTCATCGACAAAAGGAGCACGCTTCATAAGATTCTGTGATGCGTTTAACATACCGGTTTTAACTTTTGAAGATGTCCCAGGTTTCCTCCCCGGAGTTGATCAGGAACATGCAGGAATAATACGGCACGGGGCAAAAATGCTGTTTGCATACAGCGAAGCAACAGTTCCGAAAATTACTGTAATACTCAGAAAAGCATATGGAGGCGCCTTCATCGTGATGAATAGCAAGAACCTGGGAGGGGATTTCAGTTTTGCATGGCCTACAGCAGAAATTGCGGTGATGGGACCTGACGGTGCAGTTGCTATCCTTTATCGCAAAGAACTTGCTGAATCTAAAAATCCGGCAGAAATGAAAAAAGAACTTGTAAAAAAATATCGCGATAAAGTTGCAAATCCCTTTATTGCAGATGAAAGCGGATATATTGATGAAGTAATCGACCCGGCTCTTACAAGGAAAAAAGTAATTTCTGCTTTTAATGCCCTAAATAACAAATGGGTTAAAGTCCCTGCAAGGAAGCATGGGAATATGCCCTTATAAGGGCATCAGGTGAAGGGCAAAGGGCAGGGGCAAAACACAAAATTTATTTTATAATATGAAAATAAAGAGGATACTTATTGCAAACCGGGGTGAAATTGCTGTCAGGATTATAAAGACAGCAACCAAAATGAAAATTGAGACAGTTGTTATAAAAACTGCCTTTGAGCCTGGTGCAATGTATCTTTCTCTTGCAGATATTATTTTCGATAATACCGAAGATTCATCGGAAATTCCTGTTTTTCTGAATATTGACAGGTTGATTGAAATTGTTGGCATAACTAATTCTGATGCTGTGCACCCGGGTTACGGGTTCCTTGCTGAAAATGCATATTTTGCCCAGAAATGCCTCGATAAAAATATAGTTTTCATCGGACCGTCACCTGATGCAATCTATAAGATGGGAAATAAGACTATCGCCCGCAGGATTGCACTAGCATCGGGAATACCAATGACAACCGGAAGTGTGGGTAATATTGGAAATGAAGAAGAGGCTGCTGTAGTTGCCGAAAAGATTGGTTACCCTGTAATAATAAAGGCTGCATCGGGAGGCGGAGGCAGAGGGATGCGTATTGTGCGAAAACCTGATGAGGTGGAGAAAATGTTCATAATTGCCAGAAGGGAAGCAGAAATAGCGTTTAACGATCCTTCAGTATTTATTGAAAAATATATTGAAAATCCTAAACATATAGAATTTCAGATACTTGGTGATACCAAAGGAAATGTCATTCACCTGGGAGAGAGAGAGTGTTCCATCCAGAGAAAGCATCAGAAACTTCTTGAGGAGGCTCCATCAGGTGCTCTGGATGCAAAAATGAGGAGTACCATGGGGAAAATGGCTGTTAAGATTGCAAAAGCCGTCAGCTACTTTTCGGCAGGTACAGTGGAATTCCTGCTTGACTCCGACAAGAACTTTTATTTTATGGAGATGAATACAAGGATTCAGGTTGAACATCCTGTTACAGAGATTATTACAGGAATAGACCTTATTGAACAGCAGATCAGGATTGCAAATGGAGAACCACTTAAATACAGGCAGGAAGATATTAAACTTAAAGGCTGGGCCATTGAATGCAGAATAAATGCAGAAGATGTACAATCCGGATTCAGCCCGGTCCCCGGAAAGATTGAAAAGCTGAGTCTGCCATCCTCTCAAAACATAAGAATTGATACCGGGGTTCAGGCCGGCTCCAGTATTGTTGCGAATTTTGACTCAATGATTGCCAAACTGATCGTTAGTGGAAAGGACAGGAAGGATGCTATTCGTAACTGCAAACTTGCCCTTGATAAAGTCTGGATAAAAGGAACAAAAACAACTCTTCCTTTTTTCAGAATGCTGGTACGTAATCACAAGTTCCTGAATGGGGAATTTACCACTGCTTTTATTGAGAAAGACCTTGACCGGTTTCATGCCAGTAGCGAATACGAGGAAATGCTTGCAGCATGGCTGGCAACAAAGCTATTTATTGAAGAGAATCTGCTGGATGACAGTATTCCGGTTGATTTTGAAAATAACAAAGACATGAGTCCATGGCTGCTTAATAAAAGGATAAATCAATTCTAAAAAGACAAGTAAAAATGTCAGAGAAAAAATCCGGGATAAAAAAGTTATATGCTCTTTCATCGGAGAACAAACTTTTTTGTTTTTCACAACCCCTTAAACAATCGATAAGGATCGGGAAAAGGGATTATGAGGTTAAACTCAAATCGGATGAACGGTTTGGAACCTATATTTTGTGGAAAAACCGGAAGTATCCTGTTGAGATTGTGAGATCGAGGCAGAATAAATACGAAATTCTCTTTAATGACATAAGCTACACATTTACAGTAGAAACGCCGTTTTCCCTTAAAAGGATGAAGGTGCTGAATAGCGGAAAAGAAAAAGCTGAGAAAGAGTTGCTCAGAGCACCAATGCCAGGTAAGATTATTGATGTTCTGGTAAGGGAGGGGGCAAGTGTTTTGCGCGGTGAACCTATTGTAATCCTGGAAGCCATGAAAATGCAGAATGAGATCCAATCGCCGGTAAACGGCACTGTAATTTCAGTTATTACAAAAGCCAATACCAACGTAATGAAGGATGATCTGCTGATTGAGATCAAGGTCGAATGACCTCATCCCCAACCTCTTCTCCTGAAAGAGAAGGGGCCTGTTAAGGTATATCAATTTGAAAAAAAGTCCCTCTCCTTCAGGAGAGGGATTTAGGGTGAGGTGGATTTATTTTACCGGAACCTGTTTTAAAGTCTCACACAGAAAATCGTAGAATTTTTTAACAGAAGGAATCTGTACCTTTTCATCCGGGGAGTGTGGAAATTTAATAGTCGGTCCAAAGGAGATCATATCGAGTTTTGGATAAACACCTCCCAGTAACCCGCACTCAAGGCCTGCATGTATTGCTTTTATGTCGGGTGTCTTTCCAAACATTTTCATATATACTCCGCTCATGGTTTTCAGTATCGGGGAATCCATATTTGGTTTCCACCCGGGATAGCTTCCGGAGAGAGTGACTTTAGCATCAATAAGGTGAAATACAGCAGCAATTTTCCAGGCGGTGGAAACTTTTGCCGAATCCACTGA
The DNA here is from genome assembly GCA_964411285.1 of uncultured Rikenellaceae bacterium. Taxonomy (GTDB): domain Bacteria; phylum Bacteroidota; class Bacteroidia; order Bacteroidales; family VadinHA17; genus LD21. The sequence continues at coordinate 873 of CAYPKL010000293.1, read as the reverse complement.
ACTCCTTGTAAGACAGTGTGCCTGAAATTTTCCACCCATGCATCTTACAATCGCAAGGTTGTTCGACGTTTCGACCAGTCCTTTCATTGCCTGGCTCATACGCTGAACCCCATTCGGGCATGCAAAGACCGCACGAATAATCTTAAACTGATCAGCCTTGTTCATGACTTTCCCGGGAAGATCAGTTTTCTTGCAGGTAAAAGAAATTGTGGGCTCAGTTTCTGCGAATTCTCTTTTATACATCTTATCATATTCCCTGACAAATTTTTCAAATTCTTTTGCCTGTGAAGCAGCAACAAGGAGAACCGAATACGATTCCCGGGGAATCGCATTACGCAGGTCTCCACCTGCGGTTTCAGAAAGCCTTATTTTGAAATCAGATTCTGCCTGCATAAGGAATCTGAACATTATTTTGTTCGAATTTGCCCTGGCAAGGGCAATATCAACACCGGAGTGCCCTCCCTTAAGTCCTTTTGCGACAACATGATATGCTATCAAACCCCTCGGAGTTTTTTCCTCTTCGTACTTTTTGACAGCACTCACATCAATTCCTCCTGCACAACCCACATAAAGTTCGCCTTCATCTTCTGAATCAAGATTCAACAGAATATCGCCATGAAGCAAGCCCTTTTTCAGACCAAAAGCACCAGTCATACCGGTTTCTTCATCTATTGTAAAAAGAGCTTCCAACGGTCCGTGGGGAATATCGTCAGAAGCAAGAACTGCCAAAGCTGCGGAAACTCCGATACCGTTATCAGAGCCGAGTGTTGTACCATTAGCTTTTACCCAATCACCGTCGATCACCGTTTCGATAGGATCTTTTTCAAAATCATGGACCTTATCACTGTTCTTTTGGGGCACCATATCAAGATG
>CAYPKL010000292.1:0-3705 GCA_964411285.1 uncultured Rikenellaceae bacterium | reverse complement strand
GCGTGCAGTTCTCCGCCATCCCCCCCGTCGGCAATCAACGTGTTGCCCCCGGGCAGTCGTTCGATGCCCATCGGCAGAACCCGCACCGAGGCCGACACGAACGTCAGACAGCCCGCGACGGCAACGACAAGGATAGGCAGCCATGCCCATCGGTAACAGGGTCGAGATGTCGGGGTGAGTGCAACTGCCTGCAGGAAGCGGAGAGGCAGTGTCACGCCTCCCGTAAGGGCAACTACCGTGCCAGGCAGAGCTCGGGTGAATAGGAGTGTTTCGCCGGGGCCGGTTTCAGGCTGAAGACACGGGATCGGCGGCAACCACAGACGGGGCGTCGAATCGAAGAGGCGGATCCGGGTGTGCGATTCCTGCGCAGTAGCGAGAAGTTGTCACATGGAGTGCGGGGCGTACCAAATGGAAAGGGGCGGGTCAGAGACCCGCCCCTGTAACCGATGGTTCGGTCTAGTGCTCGACCACCAGCTTCTGCGTCGTGCTGTAGCCTTCGGTCGTGACCTTCACCAGGTACACGCCCGCTTCCAGCTTCCGCAGATCCAGACTCGCAGTCCCGCTCCGGCCCGCGGCTATCGTCTGACTCAGCACCGTCCGGCCCGCCACGTCGAACACATTCAGCGTCGCCAGCCCGGCCTTCGGCAGACTGTACCGCACCGTCGCCAGACCACCCGACAGCGGATTCGGCGCGATCGCAAACGATACGCCACCGATCACACTGCTGCCCGCCGTTACTCCGTCACGGCTCGGCTGAGCTCCTGCGGCCACCTCGTACGGGGTGTAGCGCCAGAACTCGTTGGACTTGTTGCCCTTGAAGGCATACACGCCCGTGCCGGGATACCCGGCCAGCGAGCCGCCCGCCTTCACCTTCTTGCGGCTGCCGCTCGTTCCCACCAGCGGGATGTCATCCTGCTTGTGCCACGAGTCGCCCAGCGGGAAGTAACGCCAGAACTCGGTCGTGTTACCACCCTTGAAGGCGTAGATCTTCCCGGAGTACCACGCACCACAAGAGCCGTCCTTGGCCTTCTTGTTGCCCGCGCTGCCCGGTATCGGCATCGCGCTCTTGGCATGGCTCCAGGTGTCCGCATCCGTGTCGTACGTGTAGAACTCGTGATACTTCGACTTGAATGCGTACAGGAGGTGCCCATCCGGCTCCGGATCCGCGACCAGCCAGGAACCCGCATCCCACTTCACGTGAGCCGCGGTCCCGATCGGCGCATCCAGCAGCTGCACCCATTCGTTCTTTGCCGGGTCGTACCGATGGAACTCGTTCCGGTAGCCCTTCAGGAGGTACACGACGTCGTGCCCGACCTTGGCCGATCCGGCCCAGGCCAGCCCCGCACCCTGCTTGACCTTCTTGCCCGATGATCCGAGCGGGACGTTCGTCTTCTGCGTCCAGGTGTTGGCCGCAGCGTCGTACTCCCAGAACCCGATCGTGTTGTTGCCCTTGGTCAGGTACAACTTGCCGGCACCGTCCGCGCAGGCCACTGAGCCCTTGTACGGCGGCTTGCCTTCCGCTCCCAGCGGAATGCCCAGCTTGGTCGTCCAGGTGCCCGCCGGCACGCTGTACGCGTAGAAGTCACCCGTCTTGTTGCCCTTTGACGCATAGATCAGGCCCGTGCCTTCGTCGTACGTCAGGTTGCCGCCGTCTTTCACAAACTTGCCCGAGGGCGGAGCCGGCAACACCGTCATTTCCGTCCAGCCCGGGATCCCGGTCGTGATCGGCCGGACCGCCGTGTCGTTCGGTGCATACATGTCACCCGGGTAGGTGATGTACGCCATCGCTGTCTCGTGGCCGCCCGCAGGGCAGACCCACGGAGCCAGGGTCACCAACTGGTTCTCTCCGACCCCGACCGCGATGTTTTCCAGGTAGGCCGAGTAGCCGCTCGGCATGATCTTCACGTCAACCCGCGGCACCAGCGCCGGCACGTTGCCGTTGTTGACCAGCCGGACCGATACCGGCACCAGCCCCGGCACTTCCTGCATTCTGGGACTCACGATCTGCGTGATCACGTCGAGGTGCCGCACAAACAGCGGCTGGACAAACATGTCGTTCTCCGGATCGCCGTCCCACTGGCAGATCGTGTAGGCACTGTCAGTGTAGTTGCCCGGCATCGGAGCGTAGCTCTTCGTGAAGTCGATCACTTTGGTATCACCCATCCCGATGAATCCGCTCTGGACCGTATCGGTGTAGAGGATGGTACCGAGCGCATCGTAGAGGTCGAAGACCACCGGCATGTTGCTGCGGTCCTTCAGACCCGCGTTCGCGATAACAACCTGCGGCGTGAAGCTCACGTTGGAGTCTTCCACCGGCGCCGGGATGTTGATCGCAACCACCGACCCGTCGATCAGCGGAGCCTGGTAGCACGCGTCAAGACCGAAGTCCATGACGCCGTCGTAGGACGGGAAGACGCCCCAGGTCCCGTTGTACTTGCCCCAGTCGTTCTGGGTCGTAACCGGCGGGGTGTAGTCCATTCCCAGGTACGGGTACGCCGGGTTAACGCTCGTCTGGTAGTAGGAAACGAAGAACGTGTCGTAGTTGACCGATATCGCCGGGTCGAACATGATCTCGTTCTTGTACAGGCTGGTCCAGATCGAGCTGTGGAGGTTGCCCACCCACGCGCCGACCTGGTTCTGCCCGGGAGTGCCGCCGCCGTAGATCCTGATCTCCGCGGCGTAGTCCACGCCCGAGAAGCTCGACAGCCACAGCACCGTCTTGTTGATCCCCAGCGGCTTGGTCGGCGCGAAGAACCGCTCCGCCAACTCGTTGCCCGCCGCTACCCAGGAGATCGCGTTGTCAAACGTACCGTCGTTGTAGGTCAGGCACTCCGCACCCCAATTCGTGACCTTGACCTCGTTGGCCAGCTTGTCGTTGCTCGGCACCTGGTCGCCGACCATCTCGGTCCGCATCGTATCGACGTAGACCGATTCGACTGTCGGGGGAGCGAACAGAACCCCGAAGTCAACCGTGTCGATCTGAGTGGAATTGAGGGTGGGGATGATGACGACCTGGTTGTAGACCTCGGCACCGGTCGCCTTGTCCTTCATCAGGCAGCGGACCGGTACATTGGTCTGGTTGGCCGTGCCGAAGTTCCGGACCACGCACTTCGGGTAAATCGTGTCGCCGAAGGCGTAGTACGGCGCGGCCGGCTCGAGGATCTGCGTCACACCGACGTCGTTGGGCAGGCCGAGGAAGCCGAGTCGGCAGACATTGGCGACGTAGTCGACGCCGGAAGCGGTATTGCCCGTGTCGCTATAGAGGTAGGCGCGCCGATTGCCCGAACCCGAACCAGTGTAGACCGGGATTCCAGTGGTGCTGTAGTGCCCGGACCAGAGGACCTCGATGATCAGGTTCTGCGTGCCGTTGTAGGAGAAGCTCGTCGTGAAGTCGACGGTGTCCCACACTCCGGCTGAGACCGACCCGCGTTGCAGACTCGCGGTGTGATAGACCCAGACCGGCGTGTTCCCGCCGTAGTTGCCGGTGAAGCTGGTGGTGAGGGACGTTATGGTGGTATGGCACAGCTTGACGCTCACGTTGTAGAAGGTGTTGAAGTAGTTGGCGTAGTAGTTCTTGAACAGCGCCGCCTGGGCGATGGTCCCGGTCTTGTTGATCTCGTTCGCCAGGTACAGGTGCTGGGTCTTGAACGCGGTGTAGCTACCCCACCACGGGATGTAGTTGCCGCCGGTGCCGCTGTTGAAGAG
>CAYPKL010000291.1:0-7557 GCA_964411285.1 uncultured Rikenellaceae bacterium | reverse complement strand
ATATTTTTGTACAGGATAAGCAATCGCTGGTTCTGTTGTCAGGGATTGGAATTAAAAATTTATCTCTTGCGGGTGATACGAGGTTCGACAGGGTTGTACATATTGCAGAATCAGCCAGGGAGATACCGCAGCTCGAACTTTTCCGGCACGGGGAAAGATTATTTCTTGCAGGCAGCAGCTGGAAGCAGGATGAAGAGATAATTGCCGGCTTTATAAACAAAAGCCCTGAGAGAATGAAATGGGTTTTTGCTCCGCATGAGGTCGGCAAATCAAATATTGACCGCCTGGAAAAGCTTTTTAATGTTCCGGTTGTCAGATTTTCAGAACTGGCAGGTAAAAAAGCAGAAGAGGCGCGTGTACTTATAATTGATAATATAGGGATGCTCTCATCATCTTACAGGTATGCAAGCCTGGCGGCCATAGGTGGTGGCTTTGGAAGGGGAATTCATAATATTCTTGAAGCAGCCTGCTGGGGGATCCCGGTAATGTTTGGGCCCAATTATAAAAATTTCAAAGAGGCTGTTGATTTAATTAATCAGAATGGAGCTAAATGCTTTAAAACTTATGGAGAATTTGAACAGATTCTTGACAACTGGTTGTCGGATGAGGAATTTTACATAAAATCATCAAAAACTGCGGCGTTGTATGTTAAACAGAATGCAGGTGCAACTGCAAAAATAATGGCAAAAATTACCACAAAAGATATTAACAATAGCCTCTCATAACTTGTTAATAACTAACCGGCAGCTATCTGAAAGGCATCATTTAAAGAGATGTAAATTGTCGTTCCTGATTTATCAAATTTTTAAGATCCTTAAGCCCTGAATATCATTCAATTATAATAATTTTAAGAAACAATTATTAATCCTTAAACCTTAATTTATGATAAAACTAATGAAAAGAATATTCACGATGTTCTTTTTCCTGATGATACCGCTAATTATATTCGGTCAGGGATCAACAACATCGGGAATTAACGGAAGGGTGACTGACAGTTCAGATCAGCCGATGCCCGGTGCATCAATAGTAGCTGTTCATGTTCCGTCGGGAACACAGTATGCAACCACCGCAGATAAATCCGGGAACTTTCGTATTCCCAACATGCGTGTAGGCGGCCCATACACAATCAGAGTGACTTTTATAGGTTATTCAACAAGCAGTTACACTGATGTCATTCTGAAACTTGGTGAAAGCTATGTTCAAAATGCACAACTTTCCGAAGCAACAACAACATTGCAGGAGGTTGTGGTTACCTCCGGACTGAGAAACTCCATCCTGAGTTCAGAACGTGCAGGCACACAGACTAATATTAGCAGCCGTGACCTGAGCAATATGCCTTCCATTAGCCGCAGTATTACAGATTTTACTAAACTATCTCCACAATCACAGGGCAACTCGTTCAGTGGTCGTGATGGACGATTTAACACAATTACAATTGACGGGGCTGCTTTTAATAATAATTTTGGACTTAGCAGCAATGCTCTGCCAGGAGGAAACGCACAACCGATATCACTGGATGCCATTGAGGAGGTTTCTGTCAGTATCGCTCCATATGATGTACGCATGTCACAGTTTACGGGTGCAAGCATAAATGCTGTAACCCGCAGCGGTGACAATACCTTTAAAGCTTCGATATACACTTATCAGCGCCCTAAATCATTTACGGGGAGCACCGTGGCCGGGAATGATGTGACAAATGCAAACGCCAGACATTCACAGAACTACGGATTTCGTTTTGGCGGCCCCCTGATTAAGAATAAGTTGTTTTTCTTCGTGAGCGGTGAGTATGAAAAAGAGATAATCCCTGGTGTAAGCTGGAATCCGAGTAAAGACGGTGTCGCCAATGCCAATCTGAAAATCTCGCGTACCCTCGAAGCAGATATGATAAGCGTAAGAAATTTCCTCCTGTCAGAATATAACTATGATCCCGGTAAATACAGGGATTTTGATCCTTTTATGAATAAGAACACCAAAATCCTTGCACGCCTCGACTGGAATATAGCAAAGAATCATAAATTCACAATTCGTTATAACGATGTGATTGGAACTTCAGATTCGGAAACAAATCCAACAAGCGGCCCTCCGGCCAACGCCCGTAACTCAGGCAGGATAAGCAGCCAATCGCTTGCTTTCTCAAATTCATTCTATGGATTTAAGAATACGGTCCGTTCCCTTACCGGTGAACTGAACAGTAATTTCGGCTCGAAAATTTCCAATAAGTTTCTGGCAAGCTATACTTTTATTGAAGACGCACGCACAAGCAACTCCGATCTTTTCCCCTTTGTTGACATCTGGAAAGACGGCGATCAGTACATGTCTTTTGGTTATGAACTGTTCAGTTTTAATAATAAGGTGACCAATAAAACCTTAAGTATTACCGATAATGTCACTATCAACCTCAACAACCATACACTGACTACCGGGATTGCCTATGACAATCTCTATTTCTATAATTCATACATCCGCGAAGGGACTTCATATTACAGATATCCCTCCGTTGATGCCTTCCTGAATGGTAACGACCCCACAGGATTCGGTGTAACCTACGGATATAATGGAAATGATGCTCCCGGAGCGGAACTGACATTTGGTCTGGCCGCTGCCTATTTGCAGGATGAGTGGCAGGTCAGTCCGAAGTTGAAAACAACGTTCGGTGTTCGTCTTGAAATGCCGGTTTACCTTGATGAAATGCAGAATAATCCGGCTATCTCTGCTTTGACTTTTATAGACGGGAAAAAGATGGATGTAAGCTCATGGCCAAACACCCAGCTGCTTTTCTCTCCCCGTTTTGGCTTCAACTATGATGTCTTAGGCGATCGCTCTCTGCAGATACGAGGTGGATCCGGATTGTTTACAGGAATGCTTCCCTTCGTATGGTTTACAAACCAGCCCACCAACTCCGGTCTGATACAGGTTCCGGAAATTGGATGGGGTCCTGGGAATGCAAATCTTGCCGGACTTGCGTTCCGACCCGATTACAAAGCTTATATCGCCAGTAATCCCACCCTCTTCCCGCAAAGCCCAAGCACATTACCCAGCGGTTCGGCTCTGGCCCAGGTTGGTAAAGATTTCAAATTCCCGCAGATATGGCGCTCAAACCTCGGTATAGATGTTGAACTCCCTTGGAATATGATCTTTACAGGTGAAGTGATCTATTCGAAAGATATTAATGCCATCAGGCAGGTTAATATAAACGAAGCTGCTCCTGCAGGGAATATGACAGGAGTCGATGGCCGTCCTTACTGGACAACCACCAAAGTTGAAAGCTCAGTAGGAAGTGCTATGGAACTATCAAATACAAACAAGGGATACCAGCTCTCGATGACAGCTCAGCTTTTAAAAAACTTTTCACGAGGCTTCTCAGGAATGTTTGCCTATACCTATACAATTGCCAAGGACCTTACAGCAAATCCGGGATCTGCAGCATATTCAGCATGGTCGTCCAACACCGCTGTCGGCAGTCTTAATAATCCGGGTCTCAGTTACTCAAATTTTGCAACGCCACACAAACTGGTTGGTGCTGCTTCCTACAGAATCGAGTATGCAAAAAACCTGGCAACAACTATTTCACTTGTCTACTCGGGATACCAGACAGGCCGATGGTCTTACATGTACTCAAATGACCTTAACGGTGATGGCGTTACAGCCGACCTGATGTATATCCCGGAATCCCCTAGGGATATTCAGTTTGCAACCTACAACGGAATGACACCGCTTACCCAGATGAGTGCATTCTGGAATTATGTCAACAATAACCCTTACCTGAGCAGGCATAAAGGTGAATATGTCGAAAGATATGGTGAAGTAAGACCTTGGATGCACCGTTTCGATGCAAAATTACTGCAGGATATCTTTTCAAACTTTGGCAGCAGCAGAAAATATACCCTTCAGTTCAGCGTCGATTTCCTGAATTTCGGGAATATGTTAAACGATTCATGGGGGACCTATATCTATAACCCTCTGGCCAGCTATGAAAATGTCCGTCCTTTAAGAGTGGCAACAAAAGGTACTGCAACAAAAGCACCTGTTTTTACATTAAATGCAACATCACTTGAAGATTTTGAAACAAAAACAACTCTGACAAAAGATATCAGCACTTCAAGCACATGGGGCTGCCTTCTTGGATTCAGACTTATTTTCTAAATTAAAAAATTTAAGGTCTTATTACTGAGGCTGCCAATATCCGGCAGCCTCTTTTTTAAATATTAACTCCGGGTTTAAAACCGGTTACCCGCTTTTTTGTTCTTCATATATTTAAGGACTTTGGTACGACCATCTGGGACAGTGAGAGTTTAAAATTATCTAAATGTCTGATATACAGACAACAAAGCTTAAGTTAATAACTCTTTCGCTAAATGTTAATAAACTTAAAAATTTTGTCTTGCATTGAGATGTCAGCTTATCTAATTTAGCAATTACCCGCTTTAAAAATCAGTGGTCGTTTAATCGCAACAGAATCAAAGATTAACAGAATTTTATACTAAAATATGGGAGAGTTATTTGTCCAGGAGTCAGCTATTGCATCTGAAAAAGCAAGTGAAATACCAGCATCAGAGACAAGGAAAAAAGAGGCAGGGAAAGAAGAGATGAAGCCGGTCGAAAAGAAAACAGAGATAATTACTTTTACGCACGATGAAGCAGTGGAAGCAAGTATCCAGTATTTCAAAGGGGATGAACTTGCAGCCAGGGTGTGGGCAAATAAATATGCCTTGAAAGACTCCTACGGGAATATTTACGAAAAGACTCCCGATGATATGCATCACAGGATTGCAAGGGAAATTCACAGAATCGAAAAAAAATACAAGAATCCACTTCCCGAGGACCTTATTTATAATGTCCTGAAAGATTTTAAATATATCGTCCCTCAGGGTGGTCCCATGACAGGCATTGGAAACAATTTTCAGATTGCTTCCCTGTCAAATTGTTTCGTAATAGGAAATGACGGAACCTCCGATTCCTACGGGGGTATTATGAAAATTGATCAGGAGCAGGTCCAGTTGATGAAACGCAGGGGGGGAGTCGGGCACGACCTTTCTCATATCAGGCCGAAGGGAACTCCTGTTTTGAACAGTGCACTTACATCAACAGGGGTAGTGCCTTTCATGGAAAGGTACTCAAATTCAACACGTGAAGTTGCTCAGGACGGACGACGGGGAGCATTGATGCTGTCTATTTCAATAAAACACCCCGACAGTGGTAAGTTTATTGATGCCAAGCTTGAAAGCGGGAAAGTAACCGGGGCTAACGTATCTGTTAAGGTGACTGACGACTTCATGAAAGCAGTTGAGAGCGGCACAACTTTCAGGCAGCAGTATCCTATCAATTCTGCCAGTCCGAAGTTTATCAAAGAAATAGATGCTCTTCAGCTGTGGACCAAGATCATCCATAACGCCTGGAAATCAGCGGAGCCCGGGGTCCTTTTCTGGGACACCATTATAAGGGAAAGTGTGCCGGATTGCTATGGCGACCTCGGATATGAGTCAGTTTCAACGAATCCCTGCGGAGAAATACCACTTTGTCCCTACGACTCCTGCCGGCTTCTTGCAATCAACCTTTTCAGCTATGTAGTTGAACCATTTACCAAAAATGCCTCATTCAACTTCGAACTCTATAAAGAACATGTCGGACTTGCCCAGCGCATGATGGATGACATCATTGACCTTGAACTTGAAAAAATTGACTCGATACTTGCTAAAATAGAAGCAGATCCGGAAGCAGAGGATCTTAAGCTTGTTGAAAAAAACCTTTGGGGAAACATAAGAAAGAAATCAGAAGAGGGAAGAAGAACAGGCATTGGAATTACCGCGGAAGGCGATATGCTGGCAGGACTCGGATTAAAATATGGAAGTGAGGAAGCCACAAACTTCTCGGTAGAAGTTCATAAAACACTGGCTCTCGAAGCTTATAAGGCATCAACTTACCTGGCCAGGGAGAGAGGCCCCTTCCTGATCTATGATTCTGAACGGGAGAAACATAATCCCTTTATTCTGCGAATGAAGGAAGTAGATCCTGTAATGTATAATAATATGGTGAAATTCGGACGCAGAAATATTGCACTGCTTACAATTGCTCCAACAGGCACAACAAGCCTTATGACCCAGACAACCTCCGGAATTGAACCAATCTTTGCCGCCTATTACAAACGCAGAAGAAAAGTCAATCCAAACGATCAGGACGTTAAGGTGACATTCAAGGATGAGGTTGGAGACTCCTGGGAGGAATTTAACGTTTTTCATCATAAATTTGTTGACTGGCTGCAATTGAATGACTATGATCCTGATGCTGTTACCAGAATGAATGACGAGGAGATTGAAACAATAATCGCAAAATCGCCATACTATAAAGCGACAGCAAACGATGTCGACTGGATAGCTAAGGTTCGCATGCAGGGCGCCATACAAAAATGGGTTGATCATTCAATAAGCGTAACAATTAATCTGCCCGCTGAAGCAAAGGAAGAACTGGTAAGTGAACTTTACCTTACCGCCTGGAAATCAGGATGCAAAGGCGCAACAGTATATCGCGACGGATCAAGGAACGGTGTTCTGATAGCCGGGAAGAATGAAATAAGGACTGAAAGGCCAAAGCGTCCAAAAGTGCTCGATTGCGATGTAATAAGGTTCAATATAAATGAAGATAAATGGGTGGCATTTGTCGGACTTAAAGAGGGAAGACCTTATGAAATATTCACAGGACTGGGCGATGAAGAAATATTCCCCATACCCAAAACCATAATCAAGGGAAAAATCATCAAGGTTAAACTGGATGATGGTAAAACACGGTACGACTTTCAATATACCGATAAGTACGGTTACAAAAAAACTATCGAAGGTCTTTCCCATATGTTTAAACCGGAATTCTGGAATTATGCAAAACTTATCTCCGGTGTTTTAAGGCACGAAATGCCGATACAGGATGTTGTCAACCTTGTTCAGTCACTCAAACTCGACAGTGAATCAATTAACAACTGGAAAAACGGAGTGGAGAGGGCTCTTAAGAAATATATACCAAACGGAACGAAAGCCAAAGGGAAATGCGGTGAGTGCGGATCTGATAACCTTATTTATCAGGAAGGATGCCTGATCTGCAAAGACTGCGGATCATCCAAATGCGGCTGATTCAATTATCTGATTGCTCTGATAAGCCCTCTGCGCAACCAGGGGGCTTTTAATTTCTTATCATAATAATTTATCATGAATCCTTCAGAGGTTGCTACCTTAAATCCATAACCCTTCAGCAGATTTGTAAAATCAGCTTCATCATTACTTTTATGGTATGTACAAAGAGCAACTTTCAAAGGAGTATTGCTTTCGAATAATGTACGACATCCGTTAAGTACTTTTTGCTCAAACCCATCCACATCTATTTTCAGAAAAGTAATATACTTTCCAGTCTTTAAAAAAGTGTCTAAACGTATATGTCCATCATCGTCAAAGTCAGCAACATATTTAGGTATTATTTCAACCTTTTCCTTCCAGGGTGCAAAGGTCGCCTCCAGAGCTTCGGTCCATTCACGGTCATATTCAAAAAGATAGACTTTTTTGACTTTTTCAATTA
>CAYPKL010000290.1:0-3004 GCA_964411285.1 uncultured Rikenellaceae bacterium | reverse complement strand
GCATTCATGAATGAGGATGGTTCTGCAACGGCAAAAAGTTAGTGCACAGAATGAAATTATACACCGAAAATCTTGTCAAGAAATACCATAACCGGACTGTTGTCGATCATGTTTCCTTTGAGGTTGAGCAGGGTGAGATTGTTGGTCTTCTGGGCCCGAACGGAGCCGGTAAAACAACGTCCTTTTATATGATTGTAGGGCTTATCAGGCCCAAGGAGGGGAAAATATTTCTTGATAATGAAGAGATTACCCAGCTTCCTGTATATAAAAGAGCCCGACGCGGTATCGGGTATCTTGCCCAGGAAGCCTCGGTTTTCAGGAATCTTTCTGTTGAGGATAATATTAAGGCAGTTCTTGAAATGTCGGGGTTTCCTGTGGCTGAACAGGCTGAGCGGCTTGAAACGCTTCTTAGCGAATTTGGACTTCAAAAAATCAGGAGGAGCAAAGGGATACAGCTTTCCGGGGGTGAACGGCGGCGGACCGAAATAGCAAGAGCCTTGTCGCTCAAACCCAGGTTCATACTTCTTGATGAACCATTTGCCGGAGTTGATCCGATTGCTGTCGAAGATATTCAGGAGATAGTATCCAAACTGAAAGATAAAAACATTGGTATCCTCATTACCGATCATAATGTGCATGAGACACTTTCAATAACCGACCGTGCTTACCTCCTCTTTGAGGGACGCATCCTTATGTCAGGCACTTCGGCACAACTTGCTGAAGATGAACACGTAAGAGATGTCTATCTTGGAAAGAACTTCGAGCTGCGTAAGTAATTACATCACTTTGTTTTAATAATAATTTTCTATACTTTTGCGGTAATTTTTCGCGGATGTGTCGTAATTGGTAGCCGAGCAAGACTTAGGATCTTGTGTCTTAATGACGTGGGGGTTCGAGTCCCTTCATCCGCACAGATTCGCAAACCGCCTGTAACGATAATTAGCTGTGCGTTTTGGCGGTTTTTTAAATAATCAACAAAAACTAAAATGAATATCACAAGAGAAAACATTGATGAGCTGAATGCAGTACTGAGAATTCAGGTTGAAAAGACAGATTATGATGAGAAAGTAGAGAAGGTTCTTAGGGATTACCGTAAAAAGGCTAATATCAAGGGATTCCGCCCGGGAATGGTGCCCATTGGGCTAATCAAAAAAATGTATGGTAAAGCAGTTCAGATCGACGAGATAAATAAAGCAGTAACAGAGAACATACAAAAATACCTTGTGGATGAAAAGCTCGATATCCTCGGTGAACCGATTCCAAAAGCAGATGAAAACGAAAAGATTGACTTTGATACCCAGGATTCCTTCACTTTTGCATTTGACCTGGGCCTTGCTCCTGCTTTTGAAATAAAGGTTGGCAAAAAGAACAAAGTTACCTTATATGAGATAGAAGCGGATGAAAAAATGAAAAGCGACTATCTCGAAAACTATACCCGCCGGTATGGAAAACTTGAAAAAGCAGATCTCTCCGTTGAAAAAGATATGCTTAAAGGGAAGATCGAAGCTCTTGATGAAAACGGTAATCCCCGGCCCGATGGTATTATTGCAGACGATACCACTCTCAGTATAGATATTATTAAGGATGAGGATATAAAAAAACAGTTCATCGGAAAAGTTGATAACGACATTGTTGATTTTGATATCAGGAAAGCGTTTCCGAATGATTACGAAATTGCGGGATTGCTTAAAAAACAGAAAGATGAAGTTGCGGGTATTGAAGGGAACTTCAGGTTTACAATCAATGAAATAAGTCGTTTCAGGCCTGCTGACATAAACCAGGAACTTTTCGACAGGATATACGGGGAAGGTTCAGTTGCCTCCGAAGAAGAATTCAAAAATAAAATTAACGAAGAGATTGCTGCAAATCTGAAGCAGGAGAGCGATTACAAATTATCACTTGATGTCAAAAATCTGGCAATTGAAAAAACAGATTTCCAGCTTCCCGAAGAATTCTTAAAAAGATGGCTCCTTCAGGTAAATGAAAAAACCAATAAAGAACAGATAGAGAAGGAATTTGAAACCTTCAGGCAGGATCTTAAATGGCAACTGATCAAGAATAAGATAGCTAAACAGAATGAAGTTAAGATAACAGAGGAAGAACTTCAGAAAGAGGCTGAAAATATAACCAGATACCAGTTCCGCCAGTATGGTCTCTTCTATGCAGCTGATGAACAGATTGCAAACTATGCAAAAGAGACCCTCAAACGCGAAGAGGATGCAAAGAGAATTGCGGATAAGATACTTGAAGAAAAAGTCACAGCCTTACTTAAGGATATGGTTAAAGTCGAAAATAAGCCCGTAACCTTAGATGAATTCAATAAGCTTTTTGAATAGTAATCAATGCATTGCGATGAATTATCTTTATTTTCCTATCTTTGTTTTTTAATTTAATAAATAACACAATGAGCAATTCAGACGATTTTGGTAAATATGCAAGAAGCAGTAAAGGTATCAGCAGCTTGTCAATGCACAGATATAAAACAATATTTGAAAACAGCTACATCTCGCCAACAATTATTGAAGAACGCCAGCTAAATATTGCGTCGATGGATGTCTTCTCACGTCTAATGATGGACAGGATCATTTTTCTTGGCCTGCCCATCGATGATTATGTGGCAAATATCATTCAGGCTCAGTTGCTTTATCTTGATTCAGCTGATCCGGGTAAAGACATCCAGATTTATTTCAATACACCGGGAGGTTCTGTAAATGCAGGACTTGGCATTTATGACACAATGCAGTATATATCTGCAGAAATTGCAACAATATGCACCGGTATGGCTGCATCGATGGGCGCTGTTCTGCTCACTGCGGGCCAGAAAGGTAAAAGGTCGGCGCTGAAGCATTCGAGAATAATGATCCACCAGCCGATGGGTGGATTTGAAGGCCAGGCTTCCGATATTGAGATTCAGGCACGTGAGATCATTAAGCTCAAAAATGAGCTTTATGAAATCATTGCCTTCCACTCCGGAAATTCAGTGGAAAAAGTGGAAAAGGATTCA
>CAYPKL010000289.1:0-3304 GCA_964411285.1 uncultured Rikenellaceae bacterium | reverse complement strand
GATATGGAAATGTACTTTTCCAAGGTTCAAGGCTGTGATTAATATGGAAAAAATAGCAGCTATAATCCTTGAAAATGATAATGGAGATTTTTTGTTCTATTTAAGAGACAATAAGCCGGGTATACCGTTTCCGCAACACTGGGATCTTATCGGTGGGCATATTGAAGAAGGTGAAACACCCGATGAGGCACTTGTCCGCGAAACAAAGGAGGAACTTGATATTGATCTGAAAGATTTTAAGTTCTTTAAGAAATATGAATGCCCCGAAGGCGATGCCTATCCCAATATCAAGTACATTTATTCAGGGAAAATCAACCTTCCAATTGATGAAATTACTCTTCTTGAAGGAGATTACGCTAAATATTTCAAAAGAGAAGAGGTCCCTTCTCTTAAATTCGCAAATATTCTGAGATCCATCGTTATGGAATACATTTCAGCTCAACAGATCAATATTTAAATTTATAAAAGCCCTTAAAACAGATAGTTTCAGAATATTTTATCAAAATCTGAGTTCTTTTGGTCAAAATCCTCTTTCTGAATTTATTGATGTAATTTTTCAGGATCAGATGCCTAATTAGCATAATTTCATCTGTTTACCTGATCCTGACCTGAATTTTCGCCTATTTATCATTATTTACCGGCCAAATTCTTACTCTTTTTGACAAAGCAGGCTTTCCTGTTTATTAAATGTCCGGTTTAGTAAACAAACATAACAAATCTATTGATAAATGAAGATGAAACGCTGGTAAAATACTCATTAAGTGTATTTTAGCTGTGTGATTTGAGTAGGTTTAATAACTATTTTTATCTCATATAAATATAGTTTGAAAACCGAAAAAGATTCAGGCAATGAAAATGAAAACATTTTTTCTTCTGTATCTCTTCATGTATATGTCACAGATTGTAATGTCGCCCACTATCGATTTTCAGATAAAGTTCAGTAAAATCAGGCAGGCTGTTGCCGATCTGGAAAACCAGCATCACGATGCTGAATTCACTAGATTTATTAATGATCTGGGGCATAATGAATCGCTCAATAACTGGAGGTGCATTAATTGCATTGGCTGTTTTGGTGAATGGCAGTTTGCGGAATCAACGCTGCATACTCTTGGATTTAAAAGCATTACCCTGAAAAAGTTCAGAAAAGAACCGAAAATATTTCCAAGGGAATTACAACAGCAGGCACTGGAGTCATTGATTAAGGTAAATCTTGCTCTTTTAAAGGATTATGACCATTTTATTGGCGACACCATTAAAGGAATTGTTGTTACAAAATCGGGATTGATCGCAGCTGCACATCTTGGAGGCGCAGGTACAACCCGGCGATTTCTCAGATCGAATGGAGCGGTAAACAAGAAAGATGCACTTGGAACCTCTATCCACGATTATTTACGAAAGTTCAGGAACTATGATCTGGAATGATTGCTTCACTCTTTGTTATTTCTTTTCAGGCTTATTCCGGTTCTTTAATGAGGTCATATAATCATCAAGTTCTTTCCGTGTCATAGGTAAGTCCTTTTTATCATTTAACCATTCATTGAACGCCTTTTCAAAGACATCGCGTTCAACTTCAAAGCGTTCATTAACATATGGAAATTTATTTGTTTTCATACAGTATCTGCTGAACTCATCATGGAGGGCTGTAAATTCTCCTGAAATTACCACCTCCTGCACAAACTGGGCAGGAATAAATGTAACTCCGAACTTTTTGGCAAGAACAACATCACCCGGGAGGACTGTAACACGCCCGATACGGATTGGTGCATTAATCCATGCAACAAGCATCTCCTGAATACCCGACGGATCAGATCCTCTTATCCAGCCGTTGAATCCTTCTATTTCTGAAAGACCCTCAAGATCCCTGACTGATCCATTATAGATAATTCCTCTTTTCCCTGCTTTATATATTGCATTTCCCAGATTATCACCTATTAATGTGCCATACTCCATTTTACCGAATGCGTCAGCAACATAAACGTCACCCTCCATCAATTTAAGAATAGGGGCGTAGTTTGTAACCGGTACCTTTGTACCTTCTTTTTCAGCTTTTGCCTGAATATACTTGTCAAAGTCAGCCCTTAAAGGCATAAACTGGGCAGTTACAACTCTTCCTGTCATAACCTGTTCAGGATGAATAATTTCCCATCCATTCTCGTACAGACTTGCGAAATTCTCAAACTGATGATGATATCCTTTTGATTCCAGTGTGCCCCATACTTCTTCCATTGAAATATTTTTTAACCGTTCAAGAAGCTGATCAGCGACTTTAGGCCTCCCATCGGGTAACCGGTCCCCGGTCCACTCGGAAGTCAATGTTTTGATATCATCAGGTTGCCAGGCAACACTTTGAGCATTAGCTGAAAAGTAAAACAGTACAAATGCAATGAGTAAAAATGATTTCTTTTTCATAATAAACTGTTGTTAAAAATATTTAAAAATGAATTTTGTACGATATGATGCCAAATTTATTAAAACAATTGTACTGTCATCAGGTAGCGGGTTCATTAATTAAATTTTTCACCGATACCTCCCAGAATATTAAGATTCAATGAGTTCCTGCAGTTTGAACAAAATTCACCACCTTTCTGGTCTATATCTTCAACATAAGTACTCGATCTCATAACACAGTAAGGATCAGAGCAATGGATAAGACCAAACATGTGTCCAAGCTCATGAATTACTTCTTTGCTGAATCGTTCCTGAAGGATCTTATCATCTTTTTTTACACCATAACGTTCATTACTTAACCTGAAAATGGAAGCTATGCCGGAACGGCCATTAAGAAATGCCTGTCCGAAAATAAAGGTAAGTATGGGAATATAAAGATCGACAGTAAACAAACCAATTGTTTTTGAAGAAGCAGATGCAAATTCGGTATCAATCATTTTCAAAAGCGCAGTGCCATTATACTGCCTGCGACCCGGATCATAGAATTCATTCAGATCGAGATATTCAGTTCTCGTTTTTACGGGGACAGGAAATTTGATCATCACATCAGCAGAAATAATTCCCAGCAGCTCCTGACCAAATTGACCAAATTGACCAACTTGACCAAATGAAATTATAACTATACTTTCATGATTCATCCGTTTGCAGCTTATGCTAAATAAGTACGACTGACAATTCCAGCCCCTCTCCTTATCCGGTTATTACCTGTATTACAGAAACAACCTGCGAACTTAATCATTATGTGTCAGCCCGTATTTCCTTATTTTGTTGTACAGGGTCACCCTGTCTACCTTCAGAGCTTTCGCAGCAGCTGAAATGTTCCAGTTGTACTTGCCCAGGATATGCAGGACATGAT
>CAYPKL010000288.1:0-3240 GCA_964411285.1 uncultured Rikenellaceae bacterium | reverse complement strand
TTTTATATTTCCGGGCCGAAAAATAGGGAAATATAGTGACAAAAAAAACTGATAAGCGGGGAATAAACTGAAAATAAAAAGAGGCTGTCTCAAAAGTACATCACAAAGGCGCACAAAGGACTTTTGAGACAGCCCCTTTTTTATATGAGATCCCGTTTTTCAGGGAGTACACGATACATTTAAATAATTTCCATCCCAGCAGTACCATTCAGTATCCCCGAAATGCCCCTGGCATTTTACCCTGCCGTTATGTGAAGTCTTATTCCATTCCACATTAAGATCATAGAATTGCAGAAAGGTTGTGTTATAATAATGAATTGTGTAGTATGAATTCAATGTGCCGGAAGTAAGCCCATACTCTATGTAACTTTCTTTAAATGCATTGCCGGCTTTAGTGTATGTATATTTTACCATTCCTATACTATTTCCCGAGACACTCCAGTTAATTGTTAAAACAGGCACTTTATTCTGCGGACTTTCATATAAAATCCATTGACCTTCGGAGCCATCAGGCTTGGAAGTCCCTTCGAACCATACAAATTCGTCGAACCCTCCTGTTCCTTCCATTGCAAGATACATCTTCCACTGTACATCGGTGGTTCTGGTCTGACCGGTCAGTCTGGCTTTATATGTTACATTCAGCAGACTGACGCTGTAGCCCCATTGCCATGTATTGTCATCAATATAGACAGGATTCTGGTTAACAGCAAGCTTGAATGAATAAACCGGCACCGCCAGGGTGGTGTAAACAATAGTTTTCCAGATCATGGCTGCTCCTGCTGCAAACTCCCAATAGCTTGTAAGAGTTCCTTTAGGTACCGATATGGAAACATCACCCTTCTTAGCATCTTCAAAATTGCTGAAATCAATTGTCATTGATTCAGTGGGTGGCAGGACAGGTGGATCGCCCTTATCTTTCTTACAGCCTGATAATACTGTTAAAGAGACCGCTATAAAAATCAATATTGCAAATTTCTTCATAATTGAGACTTTTAAAGATTATTCATACTTCAACGTCAAATTTACTCTAATAGTATTGAATGGGGAAGGAAATAATTAACAAAACATCAGGAAAAATGTTCATATAAAAGGTGGATATATTCACAAGTATGCAGAAATTTACGGTTAATATGAACAATGTCATAATTTAGTTGTTTAACGAAATATTAAATAATTATGGAACGCAGAAATTTCTTAAAGAATCTTGGACTGGGAGTTGCCGCAACAGCTTTTGCAGGAAAATCCTTTTCCGGAGAATTAACCAACTCAACGTATGTGACTATGGAAAACCTTAACACTCTTGAATTTCCGGCTTTGCCCTATGCTTATGATGCACTTGAGCCGTATATTGATGCCAGGACAATGGAAATACATTATGACAGGCATCACAGGACCTATTTTAACAATTTTATTAATGCCCTTAAGGGAACGGCATTTGAAAATCAACCTGTCGAAAAAATATTCGCAGGTATTTCAGGTGCAACTGATGCAATACGAAATAACGGCGGCGGCTACTATAACCATGTTTTTTTCTGGAATAACCTGGCACCGAAATCAGCTGGTCCGTCATCTGAATTATCAGCGGCCCTTGTCAAAGCATTCGGATCTTTTGACAAGTTTAAAGAAACGTTCAGCAATGCTGCCAAAACACGTTTTGGAAGCGGCTGGGCCTGGCTTTACCTTACGGTTGAAAAGAACCTGGCTGTTGGCAGTACTCCTAATCAGGATAATCCCCTGATGGACATTTCCCTGATCAAAGGAACCCCTCTTCTGACTATCGACGTGTGGGAACATGCTTATTATCTGAAATACCAGAATAAAAGAGCCGACTATGTTGATGCATTCTGGAATGTGGTAAACTGGGATGAGGTCAACACGAGGTATCTGAAGGCGCTGAAATAGATAAATTCAATATTTTGGCGACACCATGCCATCGTAGTAGCGCCACAATGCATTGTGGCGCTACTACGCATGGTTGCGCTACGATTATTTTATAAATCCATGTCTCAGGTATATAGAAACCTTTTGATTTTCATTGTCGCTGTCTTCTGAAAAGGAACAGGTTGAAGGACAACCTTATTGATCTGGCTGAATTTATTTACTTTGGAATTAACATATTCCTGAAGTTCCTGCAGTAGTTCTTCTTTCTTAAGTTCATACTGGCGTGTCATATCTTCTTTGAGATTTTGATATTTCTTTTCAAGCTCCTCCATATTAAGATGGACATATGCAACCAGTTTGCCTTTTTGCTGGATCACCAGCGATTCAGCTACATACCGGAAATTATTAATGACCGATTCTATCTCCTCCGGATAAATATTCTCCCCGCTTGCCCCAACAATCATGTTCTTAAGTCGTCCTTTGATGTAAAGGTTCCTGTTTTCATCAAAAACGCCCAGATCTCCTGTCTTAAGCCACCCATCAGGAGTCAGAACCTCACGTGTCATGTCTGGCTCCTTGTAATATCCCTTCATCACAGTTGCCCCCCTGGCCCATATCTCTCCCTCCCCGGTTTTCTTATCAGGATTGTTTATTTTGAGTTCTATTCCCTCAATTGAGGGTCCGGTGGAATCCAGAACGGACTTTTGTGGATTAGCCCCTGCAAGCAATGGTGATGTTTCCGTTAATCCATAACCAATGGCATAAGGAAATTTAGCCTCTATCAGGAATTTCTCTACAGTTTTATTCAGCTTGGCCCCTCCTATACCAAAGAACTTCAGGTTGCCTCCAAATGTTTGATATAGTTTCTTTCCGGCAACAGCATTCAGTTTTTTTCTGATGAAAGATATTTTATACAGAATTCTCAATATCCACTTGTCTCTGAAAGTCGGCAATATTTTGTTAAAGTAGATCTTTTCCATTATCAAAGGAACTGTCAGCATCAGGGTTGGCTTAACTTCAGCCATAGCCGGGATCAGAACAGCAGGGGTAGGAGGTTTTCTGAGGTAATAGACGCATGATCCGCCTAACAAAGGAAGGATAAGGCCCAGAGTATTCTCATATGTATGCGATAACGGCAATACCGATAAGAATTTATCATTTTCATCAATAGCTTGAATCACCATCCCTTTTGAAGCATTGAAGGAGATGTTTTTATGGGTAAGCATTACTCCTTTGGATCGTCCGGTGGTGCCTGATGTATAAATAATTGAAGCAATATCATCTTCAGCTACTTCATAAGTTTTTTCCGGAACTGCATCAAGGTCAAACCCTGGTGAATTCCCTTCAGAAAACAGTACT
>CAYPKL010000287.1:0-2854 GCA_964411285.1 uncultured Rikenellaceae bacterium | reverse complement strand
ATGAATTCCGCTTCAAGGTGTTTCTGTGACTTTATATTTAGCGTTACACCGCCCACATCTGACTTGTGAACAGGGCCCACCACCTTAAGGGCCAGCGGATATCCCATTTTTTCGGCAACTGAAATTATCTCCCTTCTTGTTCCCGCCACCGCTTCTTTTACAACAGGTATATGAGCTGCATGGAGTAGCTGCTGAATCGTAGCTGGTTCGAGATAGCCGTTTTCTGCGCCATCTATGATCTTCCTGATTTTCGAAACATCGATCTTCTCCAGGAAGATTTTTTCTTCAGCCGGATAGGGTGTGTTTGAAATCCTTGTCAGCGCCCTGCCAAGAACCACTTCGTCGGGAAAATTAACATGCCCTTTGCCCATAAAGTATTCCAGCTCGCGGAAAGAGCTCGAAACAGAAGGGAGAATTGGATACAAAGGTTTATTGCACTCTATAATTTTTTTGTGAAGGAGATCATAGATTTCAGTCATGTCATTCAGGCCGTTATTTCCAAAAATGACACTCATGCCATCAATTGTCTCCAACTGCCCGTCAACATATTTTATTACCCTGTCGAGCTGATCAATTGTTGCCGTAGCAATCATATCGATTGGATTGACAGCCGATGCCCCCGGGTTCATCATTGCAAGTATCCTGTTCTGATCCTCCGCGTCAAGTTTGGGAATATTCATTCCACCTGCCGAAAGGGCGTCGGTGAGCATTACTGCGGGTCCGCCGGCATGAGTAATAATAGCTATGTTCCTTCCTTTAAGAGGCTTATGCATGAACACAGATGCGACTGTTGTAAGCTCTTCCCTTCCTGAGCATCTGACTATTCCAGCTTTGCGGAACAGCGCCTCAACAGCAGAATCGGATGATGCCATTGCGCCTGTATGCGATGATGCTGCCCTGCTTCCTGCTTCAGTTGTCCCTGCTTTTATTGCCGCTATCCTGCACCCCTTACGGATAAGCGATGATGCATGGTGCAAAAGCTTATCCGGATTAGGAATAGTTTCAACATAAATAAGCTTAATCGGGGAACTTTTATCAGGATCATAGGTGAGATCCCAGTATTCAAGCACTTCCTCGACACCGGTCTGAGCGCTGTTACCGACTGAAAAGGCACTCGAAAAGCTCAGCCCTTTAGGCAGAGCCGATTCGATAATAAATAGTGCCGTAGCCCCCGAACCTGATACAAAATCACATCCTTTTTCAGAAAGCTTAGGTACCGGAGTTGTAAAAACACCATGATATGACTGTGTCACAACACCAATACAATTAGGTCCTATAAGACATCCCCCGGTGCTTTCAACCAGACTGGTAATCTCTTTTTCAAGTATCCGGCCCTCCTCTCCCGCTTCGCTGAATCCTGCTGAAATAATAATAAAAGCTTTTGTGCCTTTTTCTTTCGCAAGGACCTCAATAGCCTGAAAACAAAATTTAGAAGCTATTGCAAGGATTGCAAGATCAACTTCAGGAATATCCCTGATGTCGCGGTAAGATTTAACACCCTGGATACAATCCTGTTTGGGATTTACAGCAAAAAGGTCCCCCGGGTAACCTCCGTCAATTATGTTTTTCAGGATTTTTCCGCCTGGTTTTAAAAGGTCTTCTGATCCCCCCACTACAACAATGCTGGAAGGATTTATTAGTTTGTCATTAATCATAGTTATCTTTAAGGCTGAGGAATGATTTAAAAATTCATCGATCTGAATCCTTATCTGAATAAAATCATAGACCGCCAAACCGTTTGAGAAAACCGACATTATTTGCCACGGCAAATAAATAAATTTCTGATATATAACAAATTACAAACACAATATTCCGTTCAGTACTGAAGGCAATATAATAAAAATAAATAGCACAAAACAAAAGAGTGATCATGTTAATTAATCGGCATACAAATGATTTTAAAAGCTATTTTTGCAGATTGCTTCTCCCTGGCTGCAGGAACGCGATGACCTGTGTACTGAAGGAGTTTAGTCAGAGATGGGTCTCTAATGCGATTGTGGAAGGTTTCTGCAGAGAACATTGCAGGTAAATAAAGATATGAAAATAGAAACGATTCTCGAAAAAGAGATTTTCTCCAGAGAAGATATTTTAGATCTTCTTTCCTGCAAAGGAGAAGACCGCATCAGGCTATTCCGGAAATCCTCAGAAATAAAGGAAAAACAGATTGGGAAAAAAGTCTGGTTCAGGGGACTTATTGAATTTTCAAATATTTGCAGTAAGGATTGTCTTTATTGTGGAATCAGAAAAGGGAATAAGAACCTTACGCGGTACAATCTTTCTGACAATGAGATTCTTGCTGCAGCAAAATTTGCCCATGAGAACCGTTACGGATCAATCGCACTCCAGTCAGGTGAACTCGAAAGCCGCCGGGTAACAGACAGAATTGAAAATCTCCTTAACAAAATAAAGGATCTTTCAGGGGGAGAACTCGGAATTACTCTTTCAGTCGGTGAACAAAAACCTGAAGTATATCAGAAATGGTTTGATGCAGGAGCTCACAGGTACCTTTTGCGGATTGAAGCCACAAATGAAGAGCTGTACAGGAAGATCCATCCTGAAAACAAAAAGCACGGTTTTAAAAGGAGACTTGACTCACTTAAAAGTCTTCAGGATATCGGATACCAGACAGGTACAGGGGTTATGATCGGATTACCTTTCCAGACAAAGGAGGACCTTGCCGGGGATCTGCTTTTCATGAAAAGCTTCGATATCGATATGTGCGGGATGGGTCCGTATATAGAACATGCCGACACTCCCCTGATCGAGTACTCCCATGAGCTGCTTCCCCTCACGGAACGATTTGACCTTACTCTTAAAATGATAGCCATCCTAAGGATAATGATGAAGGATATCA
>CAYPKL010000286.1:0-3038 GCA_964411285.1 uncultured Rikenellaceae bacterium | reverse complement strand
AACAAGTTTTGAAGATCCTGATGAGCCCTGGCTGAATGATAATTTACGCAAGGGAGTTTTTATTCCCGATGCTGATTTCGGAGTCTATATCCTGAACCCGAGATATAGTGTTGGTTTTTCAGGACAGCAGTTGTTTGGCGCTATTGCTAAAATAGGAAATTATGCGTACCAGAATTACTGGATGGACAGACATTATTATCTTTTTGGAACGTATAGTTTTTATTCGGGTGTCAAAGCTGAACTTCAGCCTTCTTTGCTTTTGAAGATGTCGGAAGAGTTCAGGCCACAGGTCGATATCGGCTTTACATATATTTATGACATGAAATTATGGGCAGGAATCTCCTACAGGACCGGAAGCGCACTAATTGCAAATATCGGCATGAAATATGTTAACAGCCGTGTTAAGCTGAGATCAATGTATTTTGGATATTCCTACGACTATTCCCTCAACCAGATCCACAGGGCATCTTACGGGACCCATGAACTTACAATTGCAATAAGATTCGGCGACAGTGCAAAAAGATTCAGATGGCTCGATCGTTTTTAGTCGACCAGTTCATGTTCTATTTCTTCAAGCGATTTCCCTTTGGTTTCAGGTAATTTTTTCAGGATAAACCAGAATCCCAGTATGCAAATGAATCCATAAAGCCAGAATGTACCTGAAGCTTTAAGCAATTTGTTTAACAGCGGGAATGTGTAGGTAAGAATAAAACATGCGCTCCAGAGTGCAATTGTAGATATTGACATCGCAAATCCCCTGATCCTGTTCGGAAAGATCTCTGAAAGAACAACCCACGTAACCGGAGCAAGTGACATTCCATAGCATGCTATGGCAGCAACAACCATGACCAGCAAAGGAACACCTTGTAAATGTACGTAATACATAGCTCCGATAACTGCAAAAATACCTGCCAGCCCCCCTGCTCCAAGTAGCATCAGACCTTTGCGCCCGAACCTGTCAACAGTAAACATTCCAATAAAGGTAAAAACCAGGTTAACGCTGCCCGTAATCACAATATTAAAAAGTGTGTCTGAAACACTATACCCTGCATTCGCAAAAATTTCGTGCGCATAATTAAATATGACATTGATCCCGCACCACTGCTGGAAAATTGCTATAACGACACCAACTGTGAGTAATTTCAGAAATCCCCGGTTTTTCAGCAGCTGAAAATCAGTCTTTTCCTCTCTGGAATAAAGTGTGTTCCTTATTGATTCCAGTTCAACATCGGCATAATCATCACCGCCTATTTTCCGAAGAATATGAAATACTTTTATCCGGTTGCATTTCCCCTTTGCGAGGAATCTGGGGCTTTCCGGGACAAACCACATAAGAATGAAAAATAAACCTGCGGGAACAGCGCATGCATAAAACATCCATCGCCAACCGAACTGCCCGTTCCAGGAAGTCATTATTTCCATAATTGTCGCATCTGTGGGAACAGGCTTGGCAATTTTCCAGTTGATAAACTGAGCAGCAAGAATTCCTATGACAATCGTAAGCTGGTTTATTGAAACAAACCGTCCCCTTACATTTGCAGGCGCTATTTCTGCGATGTACATCGGAGAAAGGTTTGACGCAAGCCCTATTCCTACACCGCCTGCAATGCGAAAAATTACAAACTCCGTAAAGGTTCCTGCCGACCCTGTTCCAATTGAGGCTAATATAAATATACCTGCGCAGATTATCAGCAATCTCTTCCTTCCAAACCTGTCGCTCAGCCATCCTGAAAGAGCGGCTCCTCCAAGACATCCTATCAGGGCACAGCTCATCGCCCACCCCTGAAGAAAAGCGCTGCCTGTTATTTCAAAATGAGCTTCATAAAATGGTTTCGCTCCGCCGATTACTACCCAGTCATATCCAAAAAGAAGTCCCCCAAGGGCGGAAATAGTGGTAATTGCTATAAGGTATTTCCAGTTGTATTTATAATCCTTCATAAGAAATCCTGGTAAAATCCTGGATGAAGCTAAAGCTCCTTAAGTGTTTCCAGCATCGCAACAACATTCTTAAACGGCACATTTGCCTGTATATTATGTATTGAATTAAATACAAATCCACCGTTTTTATTTAATATGCTGCATTGTTTTTTCACCTGTTCTTTTACCTGTTCAGGAGTTCCAAAAGCAAAAACCCCCTGAGTATCAACCCCTCCGCCCCAAAAAACAATTTTATCACCGTATTTCTTCTTTAACTCTGCCGGGTCCATTCCGGACGCATTTATCTGAACCGGATTAATAATATCAAATCCCGACTCAATAAAAAGATTCATCAGTGATTCAATAGCTCCGCAGGAGTGTTTGAAGGTTTTCCAACCGGTATTCTGATGGATCCAGTTATTGACTTTTTTATAATAAGGCATCCAGACTCTTGCATAGGTCTCAGGCGAGCAGAAAGTCGAGTTCTGCGTTCCGAAATCAGTACCGCAGATAAAAACCACATCTATTTTTTCGCCAATAACATTATAAATCTTTCGTAGGTTTTCGATTGCTATATCGGTCTGTTTATCAAAGAGGTCCTTAACAAAATCTTCTCTGATCAGTGTTGAAATATACCAGTCGCTTACACCTCTTATTCCTTTTGGATTTTTTAATTGAATAGCCGGAACCAGTGCAATATCGCCAAGTGCCGTTCCGCCTAAAGATGCTACCACTGCTTTTCCGGAATTTCCTGCACCGTCAACCTGCTGTTTCCAGTAGTCGAGGTCATGATCAGAAACCGGGGAAAACTCCTCAAGATTATCTTCAATCCGGAGCTTTGTATCATCAATCGGCTCCTGCCTGTCGAGGGCATCAAAAAAGAAACCTGATTTTGGCATCATGGCGCTTGGCCGCACAGAAGTGTCTCCTTCCGGATGCATCAGAATGTCGCCATTATCATTAAAAGTGTAATTGAAATTTCCCGGGAGCATCACCTCCTGTCCCCAGAAAGTTTTGACAGATTTCCAATCCCTGCCCGGAACGCCAAACATGTTCTTTTCCCCGGTAAGACCTAACACATCGATTCCCATTTCCCTGATAAGCTCATCGTCAATCTCACC
>CAYPKL010000285.1:0-3118 GCA_964411285.1 uncultured Rikenellaceae bacterium | reverse complement strand
AACCGGATATAGTTCTTCAAAGTTCCCTTCAGACATCTGCAGTGCTCTTTTAAGGAGCGTATTTTTTACAACGATAAGTTTAATGTTGTTTTCAAAACACTTTCTTCTCAGATCACTTGTGTCAGCGGCATTCAGCTGAGCTGTATCAGTCAGATAAAAGTGGCTGTACTCTTTCAATTTCTCAGCAAGGCTGTTTATGATAGCATTTTTTTCTTCCCGTCTCATAATTTTTTTCGAGTTTTAACATAAAGGATTAGTCATCAAGACCTTTAGGGTCAATCTTAATACCAGGGCTCATCGTGCTTGAAAGGAAAAGGCTACGAATGTAGGTTCCTTTGGCAGCAGCCGGTTTAAGTTTGTTTACCATCTGGATAAATTCCCTGGCATTCTCGACGATCTTTTGTGCCTCGAATGAGACTTTTCCGATTGAGGTATGAATGATTCCGCTTTTATCAACCTTGAAATCAATCTTACCCTGCTTCACTTCTTTAACAGCCTTACCAATTTCCATAGTAACAGTTCCACTTTTGGGGTTCGGCATCAGTCCGCGGGGACCGAGTATTCTACCTAACTGACCGACTTTACCCATCACGGACGGCATGGTTATAATAACATCGACATCAGTCCATCCAGCTTTTATTTTCTCTACAAAATCATCAAGTCCGACAAAGTCAGCACCTGCTTCTTTTGCTTCTGACTCCCTGTCAGGAGTACATAAAACCAGAACACGGGTCTGTTTTCCTGTCCCATGAGGAAGGGAAACAACGCCGCGAACCATCTGGTTGGATTTCCTTGGATCGATACCTAACCTTACGTCCAGGTCAACAGATGCATCAAATTTAGTTTTGGTTAAATCCTTTACCAGAGATGATGCTTCGGTCAACGTATAAAGCTTGTTCCTTTCCAGTTTGTCAAAGGCAAGCTTCTGGTTTTTGGTAAGTTTAGTCATTTGTTTTACTTAATTAATTTATTACCGGGATTCACCTTTAATAGTGATTCCCATACTTCTTGCGGTACCAGCTACCATCTTCACGGCTGACTCAACTGTAAAACAGTTCAGGTCTTCCATTTTTTCCGTAGCAATTGCTTCAACCTGGTCCCATGTTACAGATGCTACTTTGTCCCGGTTGGGTTCCTTGGAACCTTTTTTGGTTTTAGCAACATCTAGCAGCTGAACAGCTACCGGTGGCGTTTTTGTTACAAAATCAAATGATTTGTCAGTATATACTGTGATAACGACCGGTATTACTTTTCCAGCTTTGTCCTGGGTCCTGGCATTAAATTGCTTACAGAAATCCATGATATTAACACCTTTTGATCCCAGTGCAGGACCAACCGGTGGCGATGGATTTGCTGCTCCGCCACGAATCTGTAACTTGATAATTCCAGCAACTTCTTTTGCCATAATTTAAAATTTGCGTGTTTATTGCGAAAGTTTGACAGTTAATCAGGAAGCATTATAAATATCATAACCGTCAATATCTTCTGTTAATTTTCCTTTTCTACCTGCAT
The DNA here is from genome assembly GCA_964411285.1 of uncultured Rikenellaceae bacterium. Taxonomy (GTDB): domain Bacteria; phylum Bacteroidota; class Bacteroidia; order Bacteroidales; family VadinHA17; genus LD21. Next base: position 1,606 of record CAYPKL010000285.1, on the reverse strand, counting down.
AAAACTAAGCTCAAGAGGCGTTTTTCTTCCAAATATTTTTACCATTACCTTAAGCTTTTTCTTTTCATCATTCACTTCTTCAATTATCCCGGTAAAGCTGTTGAAGGGGCCATCAATCACTTTCACTGATTCGCCTACAAAGAACGGGACATTAAGTTCTTCATCGCTGGCATTCAGTTCATCAACTTTGCCAAGGATCCTGTTAATCTCTGATTTTCTGAGAGGTACCGGTTCCCCGTCCTGTGAACCCAGAAAGCCGATTACGTTTGGAATATTTCTTAAAAGATGTGGAATTTCCCCGACCAGAATCGCTTCAACGAGCACATAACCTGGGAAGAAAGTCCTCTCTTTGCTTATCTTTTTCCCAGAACGTATCTGGTAAACTTTTTCGGTGGGAATAAGAACCTGAGAGACATATTCTTCCAGTTTAAGGCGGGCGACTTCATTGTCAATATACTCCTTTACTTTCTTTTCCTTCCCTCCTATTGCCCGAAGTACATACCACTTCTTAATATTCTCGCTCATGGGAATAGATCTCCTGTTTAAAATAACAAACTGTATATGAATTCCATAATACGGCTAAAACCAAAGTCCATAGCAGCAACTATCAGTGCAATTATCATGGTTGCAACCAGAACAAGTGTTCCGCTGTTCTGAAGTTCACTCCATGTGGGCCACGTGACTTTATGTACAAGCTCAGTATATGATTCTCTAAAATATCCTTTTACATCCATGGTACTATATTAATTTGCACGGGAGGAGAGACTCGAACTCCCGACACCTGGTTTTGGAGACCAGTGCTCTACCAACTGAGCTACACCCGTGTTTACAAGCGTTGAAACGCGAAGCAAAGCGTTTCAACGTTGTATAAATATCCAAAACCAATTATTCAAGAATTTCAGTTACTGCACCAGCGCCAACAGTTCTTCCGCCTTCGCGGATAGCGAAACGCAGTCCGACATTAATAGCCACCGGGTAGATAAGATCAATGGTTATAGTGACATTATCGCCAGGCATTACCATTTCAGTTCCTTCAGGAAGTGTTATTTCACCGGTTATATCAAGGGTTCTTATATAGAATTGAGGACGATATTTATTATGGAATGGAGTATGACGTCCACCTTCTTCCTTTTTAAGAACATAGATCTCAGATTTCAGCTTGGTATGGGGGGTAATAGATCCTGGTTTTGCAAGGACCATACCTCTTTTAATCTCTTTTTTGTCAACACCGCGGAGAAGAAGACCAACATTGTCACCAGCTTCACCCCTGTCGAGGATCTTGCGGAACATTTCAACTCCGGTACATACGGTTTTACGTTTTTCAGTACCGAGACCGATCATCTCAAGTTCATCACTTGTATTTACTACTCCGGTTTCAATACGGCCGGTAGCTACAGTTCCACGTCCTGTAATTGAGAAAACGTCTTCAACAGGCATAAGAAAAGGTTTCTGATTTTCACGAGGTGGTATTGGGATATATGAGTCAACTGCATCCATCAGTTCCATAACTTTTTCCTCCCACTTGGCTTCTCCATGCATTGCACCAAGAGCTGAACCACGGATAATAGGACAATTATCCCCATCAAATTTATAAAAGTTAAGAAGA
>CAYPKL010000284.1:0-3809 GCA_964411285.1 uncultured Rikenellaceae bacterium | reverse complement strand
TGAAGGATGAGGTCAGCTTTAAGGGATGTTATGTCAGAAGTGGTGGTAGAGAGTGACTTTGTAATCTGCTCTCTCTGCCCTTTCTTCCGTTCAAGAGTTGTCCTGAGTTGTGATGTTGTCATGCAGGATATTTATTTTCTATTTCAGCAACCTTAGATTCTATCTCTTTCTCAAGAGAAGTTATTTCATCTGTGAGTGTTGAAAGTTTTGCTTCCGCATCTTTCATTGTAGTCACTTTGAAATCTGCTTTAAACTGATTCACTAAGGCAGTCTTCTGTCCTTCAAGTCCGCTTATGGTAGTCTTAGCCTTCTCTACCTTCTCTTTTAAGTCTAATAGTTCTCTTTCTGTTTTCATTTCTTTACATTTTTAAGCCAGTAGTCATAAACTTCCTTAATGTTCCCCACTTGCATATTTGTCTCGGTTGATAAATATACGCACCCGTAATTCCTAACCGTATCTGTAACCCATGTAGTAAACTCAAATACATGAGCAGTAATTTCTTTTGATGAAGCAGTATCTGCCTCATTTACTCCAACAAATAAATTATAATTTTTGTCTATTATCTCAAGTATCGTCTCTTCCATAACTTCCTTTATAAAAAGTTGATTTTACATATTCCTCATATCTTAAGGAATCACCACTCAAAATGCTGGACCGGAATTATCTTAGTACCGAAATTATCAATTTAGCATTAGGTAAAGCGAGCCTGGATTATGAAAGATTATCTGAAACAGGTAAAACCGGTTTTGTAATAGGATTACTAATTAATTTTAAAAGTCAGGATTGGAATAATGGGTACGAGCGTGGTCGTTTGTACTATTGTTTTAATCCGCATTACTTTTTTATCAGGGCTGGCGTCAACCTTTATCCCTTTAACCATTCACTTGTCAGTACAGGTATCACCAGATTATCGACCGGTTTTTCAGGGCTGATTGGCTCCTACAGGAAAATTAACTATAATGACTATTTCTATGACGGGACCAATTACACTTATAATTATGATCCTAGTCCTGTTCTGGCGGCAGGTATCATGTGGAACATTAAAGAAAGAATTTATCTTGGCGATCATTTCCAGTTAACTGGAAGTCTGGAGATTTCATTATTTCCACCACTTGCTTTTTTCTGCCCGGAGCTGGGCCTTTCAGTAAGTTTTTGAAAAAGATTTAGAAGAAACAACTCTCTTTTATTGATCAAATACTTATCCAGATGTTTAAAATAATGCGTTTGCCGGCAATTTCCAGACCCGTTACCTGGATTTTGCTTTATTCATTTCTTATAATGGTAACCGGATGTTATTACTTTAAGGTTACAAAGTCCTTCTTGCCCCCGCGGGAAGAAATAAGTAAGATGCAGGATGAACAGAAATTTATTATCCTTCATCTCGATAACAAATCATGGCATTTTCTGAATATTATTATTGACGAGGAGACCGTTACCGGGATGATATCAACATTAACAGGCCACGATAAGTTTAAAACAGTTAAACCCTATGCTGCAAACAGGTATTTAAAACGCGCTGTTAACGATGAATCTGCAATTTTTAATGAGGTGCACATTTATATCACAGGATATTCGGAAACGGGGAAGGGCAGAATATCAATTCAAACTAAGGATATTAAAAAGATTGAAGTCTATGATAAAGACAACGGTGCAACAGTGGCATCATGGATATTTGGTTCTCTTGGGGTCGGTATTGGAGCCTTTGCCGTACTTCTTGTAATTGTTGCCCTGACAAAATCATCATGTCCGTTTGTCTATTCTTACGACGGTACCGATTTCCTGCTCTCCGGTGAAATATTCAGCGGAGCAATTCAACCCGGACTTGAACGCGATGATTATTTACCTCTTCCCGCGATTTCACCTGTGGATGGAACCTATAGTCTGAAATTAACCAATGAAGTTCATGAGATTCAATCGGTTAATATTGCGGAGCTTGTCTGTGTCGATCATCCTGATAATCTTTCAGTCTTAATTGATAAATACGGAACTGTGAACACATTTCATAATCCTGCTCCTCCGGTCGCAGCTATTAATGGTTCTGGTAAAGATATACTTTCGGTTATTGAAGCTAAGGATACATTAAATTATTCCGGTGATGAAAAAGCCACAGGGAATAAAGGCATTGAAGAGATTATTATGAAATTTATCAAACCCTCTGACTGCCAGTCAGCAAAGCTGGTCATCAGGGCAAAAAATTCTTTCTGGCTCGATTTACTTTTTACAAAATTCCATAAACTCTTTGGAGAGAAATATGAGACTTTTACTAAAAAACAGGAATCGGCACCATGTGAAAAACTGAACAGGTTTCTTCTTGATCAGAAAATCCCGTTGTCGGTCTATCTTGAAAGAGACGGGCAGTGGCAATTTGTTGACTATTTTAATATTGCAGGGCCAATGGCATTAAGAGATGATATTCTCCCGTTAAATCTGACCGGATTCAATTCAGATACGGTCAATCTAAAGCTGGTAACCGGTTTTCTTTTCTGGGAGGTCGATTATGCAGGAATGGATTTCAGCAAAAATGAAAGAGTTATCCCCTCTGCAGTGCCTGCCAAAAGTATCCTTGATAAAAACGGAACCGATTTCAGGGATTTACTGTGCTGCAAGGATAAAAACTATCTGGTTCTTAAGGAAGTCGGAGATGAGGTACTTCTTCATTTTGATAAACCTGAACTTCAAAATACCTGCAGAACGGCATTCCTGCACACAAGTGGTTATTATAAAATTCTCAGGGAACAGAAAGGTCCGGCCGATAAAAAAAATCTGAAAACATTCAGGAAGCCAAATAGGTTTCCTGAGTTTTCGAAAGAAATGTACAATCTATTGCCTGTTAGGTAGTAAAAAATTGCAGAGAAGTGCAGGGAATGCAGTTACTGACCGCCTTGAAGATGCTGTTTCTATTCTGAGGAATTACGGGTGCCAGAAATTCACAATGAATATCGTTGAGTGATTTCAGATGATTCGAACACAACAAGCCTGCGAATTAATCATAATACTGAATAAAATAACGATGGTTTTCACTTCATCGGACAATTTTGTTCATGATGCATATTTTATTACTCATGCCATTTTGAGCGATCAGGAGCAGCCGGGACAGTAACCTTTTTAACAGGATTATCCTTTAACTCCCGGAGCAGCTCTTCAACGGCTTTTTCAATGCATGGATCGATTCCTTTTGCCATCTGTTCCGGACGATCCACAACTTCAATATCGGGATAAACACCTACTCCTTCAATTATCCATCCCTTATCCTCATCAAAAACACCGAAACGAGGAACTGAAATATAACCGCCATCAACAAGCCTGGCATTACCGGAGATGCCTACCAATCCACCCCATGTGCGTGTTCCTATCAGCTTGCCGAGTCCCAGCTTTTTAAAATAGTAAGGGAATGCATCACCACCAGATGATGAATACCCGTTTATAAGCATAACCTTGGGGCCGTCGTGCGCAATGGCAGGCGATTTGCCAGGCTGGAGGCCGTTCTGGTACCAGTAGCTTAATGTATGACGGTCGAGCAGATCAGCCATACGGTCGGGTATAAAGCCGCCTCCGTTATAACGGTCGTCAATTATCAGCGCCTCCTTGTCAAAGTAGGTGTACATCCCGTGATACAATTCACGGTTACCGTTGATTGAAGTATTTGGAACATGGATATAGCCGATCCTTCCTGCCGAAAGCTTATCGACCATCGCCCTTCTTTCATTTACCCAGTTAAAATAAAGAAGCTCAAGCTCGCTCTGTATTGGTTTTACAAGGGATGTTCGGGCATCTACCGCTGAAGGCCGGGCGTTAACTGCTATTTCAA
>CAYPKL010000283.1:0-6752 GCA_964411285.1 uncultured Rikenellaceae bacterium | reverse complement strand
GTGGTCCCATAAGCATTTATGTATAAAGTCAACAGTTTTGAACCATCAGGTCCCTCCCACCAGAATAACATAGGGATCTCCGGTCCCCGGTTTACTAATCCACCCCCGATCTGCATGAAATCTACTCCGGCATGAGTCAGTAATGTGGGCAGGATCCAGCTGTGACTTGGGACATCTGTCATTTTTCCATCATGCGGAAGAGGTAATCCATATTCCCTGTTTATACGGGAGGAGAATCCCAGTCCTCTTACCAGGTCCTCAGGCTCCAGAGTCTCTGTATGCGTCGTAAACGGTAAGGCATGAATAACAAGCTTCTTTTCCTTTAAAGCCCTTCCAATAGCTGATTTGCGTTCAGGGGACTGTCCCTGCCACAGCATCTGTGTCATCGGCCAGCCTGCAACAGTCCATACAAACTGTTCTTCTTCCGGGCGGGTCCTGTTAAATTCCACTGCTGACAGAGCATCGTCCACCATTTTGGTGCGGTAATTATGGATGACATCCCGGGCCAATCCTGAATAACCAATATCAAAGTGTGTTTTGTAAACAATTATAACCTCCTCAAGATTTTTAGCCGGTATTTTGAGGTTCTTGTTTCCATCAGCGAATGATGTCTTATTTTGTCCATTCAGATCCTGTCCGACAGACATATAAGACAACTGAAAGATCAGAAAGATATATACTAACCTGGTATCTATCCTTAAACTTATTGATCTTCTTCTCATTGGCATATAATTTTTACTAGAGGGTCCAGATGAATTTACTTTTCAACACGCAATACCATTAATATTCCTTTACCTCCTTCTATCATCACCGGCTTATCAGGTGCAATAATAGCTTCATTCTGAAATTCCTTTATTCCAGGGATAATTATGGAGCATTTATCCGCATCTATTCCCAATGAATTCCAATCGACACGGAGGTTGAATGTCTGGTTCTTGTCTGACCAGTTCCCTATTGCTACCACAACATCTTCCGGACCTTTGAAAACAGAGGCCACAAGATTTGAATTACCTGTATGGATGGGACAGTTCTTTTCCCAGTAGCCAATCATTTCCCGCTCAGAGAATTTATATTCATCAAAAAATTTCCATAAATATTCCGGTGAGTATTTTGTCCAACCGGCACGATTTGTTATTCCATAAACCATACCTCTCCATGGATTACCGCCACCTTCAAGCATCTGTCCGGGCACCCCGAAAGGAATACCCGAGACCTCAACAAGCCAGTGATCAGGCATCCTGTTATAATCACGCCCTTCACCGATCCAGACAAGGTCAAAATAGGGAAGCATATCCATATACATATTCAGGCAGTTTGCATATCCGGCCCATTCATTGAAATGGTTCCAGCTGTGAAGATCCATTCTTCCCTCAGGACGGTAATGATCAATAACTTTTCTTGCCCGCTGAATAGTAAAACGGTCCAGCGCCGAGTCGTCAATATAAACCCCGTCGATGCCAATGTTCTTAACCATCCATTCGAGGCCTGCGACATAGAAATTATTCAGCCGGCTGTCGGGAGTGGTAATTACCGAAAGATCCGTTTCTCCCTTAAATTTTCCTTCCTTTATCAAATTATACCAGGCCGGTATATACTTCTCCCTCAGATTCCTGACCAGCCACTCATTCGGGCCGTCGGAATTGATTACAGTCCGGGATTCATTTCCCGGACCCGGGAAGATAACCTCACCGTTAAGACTATAGAAAGCCTGGAATTCGGGAAGGTTTTTTGTCAGCTCCCTGGTTGTATAATAGAATTTCATCCTCATCTCATTATTATGCGCATCTGATACCAGTTTGGTTAGTTCAGGAACATTTGCGTCCAGATACGGATAATTTATGAACGGATAGATATCTTCAGCATGATGAATATTAATAATATTAGCTCCTTTCTTTTTCGCACTGTCTATTTTAAAAGTCGTAGAAGCGCCCCCTCCATGATAGTAACGGTCGTTAAACTTATTTTTCCTGTCTATTAACCTGAACGGAGTCAGAAGTAGCTCGAAATTGTAATTCAGGATCTCACCTTCATCGATTACACGGCTACCCGAATAAGCGTTAATAACAACATTGCTTCCCCTGTCAACAATATTTACACCCCCTTTGCCTTCATTTCCCCAGGAAGCAGGAAGATTAAGGGGACCAAACTTGTAATAGACATTTAAGAGAGGACGGACATAATTCTCTGCTTTTAGTTTTATCCTTATTCCCCCGTTCACTGATCCGACCCAAAGCATATCCTGGTTTTTGGTCACATCCCATTTCCATTTCCAGTCAGGGATACGAAATCCACCCTCGTGACCAAGCCCCATCATATATTCTGCCATATTTGGGGCAACCGGGATTTCAAGACGGATATCCTTTATCTTTATAGGCTCTTTAGCAATAAGCTTCAATTTGTAATCAACAAAACCGTCAAATTCCATTTTACCTGACAGCTCAATGTTGAACTCTTCAGATACACTTGTTACTTTCCAGGAAACCCTTGCATCTGATTTCTCAGTAAAGGAAATTTTGTCAGGGATAAGTTTTACCTGCCGGCCATCCTCCTTTTCAATCACAAATCTGAATGGATCCTTAACCACATATTCTCCTGTTTCATTCAATGCCTGATTTGAAGCGTCAAAAAAGGTGACAACAGAAGCCGGAAGACCATTATCTGAAATAGTAATATCACGGCCCAGAATGCTTATCCGGTTATTATCAATACTTACAGGAAGATATCCTTTAGTGACCTCATCATCAATCCCTGCTGTTGAATTAAGCCAGTTGAGCCTCGATAAGCGGGCTCCTTCATTGTACCCATGATCTGGTACCGGATCACCCATGACCTTTAATGAAAGCTGAACTATATGTTTCTCACCTCCTGCAGTTAAAGAAACCGACCCTTTGTAGGTCCCTTTGGGAATGCTGTCAAGATCAATACCCATCCACAGTGACTGTACTCTTCCGGAAGGAATATTGATTGTTTTCGTGAACGGGTTTCCGGTGAAATCTATTCCTCCTTTATTAAAACACGTCATTCTGGATGCCTGTATGATCTTTCCACCTCCCCCTGTCATATCGGAGAAATCAACCTGCAGATCATTTATCCCTTCCTTAATTGCCCATGCTCCCAGCTGGAAAACAAAGAATTCACCGGGAGATGCTGTCATTTCAGATATTCCCGGGTTTAAAGCCTCTTCAATTCTTTTTTCTGGTATGGAATCATACCATTTCAGAGGATTATCACGCGATTCAATAAAAACCATGAAGCTATTATCGGCAATATTCTTTCCGTAAATGGCTAATGCTTCTTCTGTTGAAATATTCCTTCCAGCTTTTTCGTTGCAACCCGAAATGATTATCAGGCTGATTATCAATAATCTTGCTCTATTCATATTATCAAAATTTAATGTGTTTCTTTTCCAAGTGCTTTTCCCACAGCTTTTATCTGCTCAAAATGATGTGGAAGGATATCGCCTCTGGCATTAACGACGACTTCAAGGCAGAGTACGCCTTCGTTTTTTACAATTGCATTTGCCTTCTCCTCGAGGTCTTCAGTTTTGAACTGGCTGCCTTTACCTCCCCATTTTTCACCCAGATAGGTAAAGAGGAACCACTGTACGCTGGGTTCAACCCATCTTGATGAAGGATATTCATCAATTGTCATTTTTTCTCCGGAGCTGTAATCACAGTAGGGAGTGTTGACCTGAATTTTCCCAAATCCATAATTGTATGACACTATACTCTTCTTATTACCTGCTTTTGCTGCAAGTGTATGGGTACTGATGTTATACTTCAGCGACATGTCCATACGTGTACTTTTTATCGAATTCCATGAATACAAACCATCAAACCACCACCCTTTAACATCAGTGCCATATCTCAGGCTCCACTCTCTAATCGTCTTCTCAAGAAGAGGCTGGTTATATTGACTTGTTGCCGAATCCTTTCCAAAAGAATACCGGAATTTCTCCGACACCATCCTGTTGCTTATCGGAGGATTCGAAGGAAGATACAGAATAACGGGTATATTGTATTTCTTAAGTGACTGAATAAGGTCCCCGGGAAGATCTCTCTTCGAGCAAAGATCTCCGGGACTGACTCCGACGATGGAATCAAAAATGGAATTGGGTGAGCAGTAATAGCCCGAATTCTGTCCAAGTGTGAACATAACGAATCCCGCTCCTGTCTGGCTGACCTTTGAAGCGAATTCATCCGTGTTGAAACTATCGACGGCATCGTTCCATTCTTTTGATCCCTGGTCCTGCACCATGTTTGAACTCAGGTAATGAACCATGATCCCAAATCCCGCATCATGGAACCAGTCGGTGTTGGAATTGCCGTTAACAATAACAGGTTTATCAGATACAAGTGAAGCGGATATCTTTTTGCCGTTCCTGACAGAAGTAAAGGATATCATGCACCGGATATATTTATTTTCGTATGATGTCAGAAGCACTATCCTGTCTTCCCATAATCCGGGAAGCTTTTGACCGGTGCTGTCAGGGTCTGATGCCAGGAACCATGAAATTTCAGGTGAAGAATAGCCTTCAGGAACCTGAAACCTTATGGTAAGCACTTGTTTAGCAACCATATCTCCATCAAATGACATGTTGGTTATATGGGCTGTTTTGCAGGAGAAGAGTAATGTACACAGCAATAGTGAATCAGTTAAAAGTTTTTTCATAATCCTTTTAATTTACTTTTGTGAGGCATAAGTTATATTTGTTATAGTGCAGCCTGTCGCCTGTTATTTTACATAATCAAACAGCAGGTTATTATAAGAACGTGCCAGCAGTGCAACGTTCCTGGCATCGCCTTTGAGACTGTCGGGATGTAATGACAGATAATAGTCTATGGGTGGCATTATTGAACCATTTACAGGTTTTGTAAATCCGTACAGTCCTATGTCTTTCTTAATGGCATCGGGAATGACAATTTCCGCATCCTGACCGTTCCAGTTGGCAAGGCAGGTAACCATCCTTGTGACAGGTCCGAGCATTGCCCTGGCTGAAGCAGTTGTTGCGGTATCGCCGGCCTCATTGAGCACCCAGTCTACCTCTTTCAACATATCGGACCCTGCAATATCCCTGTTGGTCAGCTGTGCACAAGTAAGCCATATGATGCAGTCAGGATTAGATTTTTTAACGGTTTCTTTTATCCTCTTCCATGTACGATCGATGGCTTTGCGACGAAATTCAAGTTCCCTCTCAGGTGTTATTTTATCAACACCCGGGAATGGCTGTCCTAAAAGCTCCGTATACATCTCCTGTTCGCAGGCGATCCATCTGAGCGGAGGATAAGGTTCCATAACGGTACCAGGATTCCAGAGCCAGTCGACAAAGATACCGTCAACATTGGTCTTTTTTATGGCATCCGCTATCGATGCACAGAGAAAGTCGAGGTATTTTGTTGTATAGGGTATGTGAGGCAGGGCAGGAATTCCATAGCTGTAACCGGGATTTTCAAGACCCCATCTTGTATTTGATCCCGCACAGAAATATGCGAACACTTTCATACCTTTTTTATGGGCAAGTTTTACCTGTTCGGTAAGAAAATCATGTTTCAGTCCAGGTTGTTCAGGCACTATTCCGTTTTTGTACCATGCATAACCGTTACAGGAGACAGCAAATGACTGGATCACATTGCATCCAAGGGCCTTATACCAGTTAACATGATCTGCAGGATCTGCATCGGCCCATAAACCCGGAGGAGCGAATCCGTTAGGGCCACCGTCGCCCCAGTTAAAGTCTATACAATAAGCTTTTATAGTTTCTTTCGTCTCATTTAAATTGTTGTTTCTGCATCCGGAAAATAATGAGAAAATAATTACTGCTGCCAGAACAAAATATTTCTTCATAAGGATTATGTTTTTATTATCATATTCAGTAGCAGGAAAAGCTCTTAATAATCGGAGTACCATCTGATTCGATAATATCAAGTCCTATTTCCTGATAAATGCCGTCTTTGACAGCCTCAATCCGTTTATGACCGATGCAGGTCCCGGATGAGATGACCTGCCATTGTCCGTTTACTTTACCTTTCATATTGTATTTGCGTACCTTTTCCCCTGATTTGATATCCTCCTTTAAAACAACATATTTTACATGTGCCGGCGAATCGAATTTCACTATGAAATCATTGCCTGTACCTGAAGTATTGCCATGCTCTCCAGAAAAATTATCCCTGATTATCTTCCCGAATCCGGTAAGCTGGCGAACGTCAGCGTTTGGAACCAGGCCCCTGTCATCCACCACAATTCCCAGAAGCATATTGGTGTTCCTTCCGACACTCTTGATATAGCGGTCGAGGAGCTCATCCAGTGAGCGGATCTGATCGTCCTGATCCCTATGCCAGAACCAGCCACCCTGGAATGAAGAATTTTTCCTTAACGGGAAATCGGTCTCCCCGGGACACCAGTATTTTCCGTCAGGATTTCCATTAAATCCTTTTACCTCAATAACTCCCGAGGGGGAAACTGAAGAATCGGCCCTTGCCCAGCAAGGATATGGAGCTACACCTTCTTCATTGCCTACCCACCTGATATTGTTTTCAAAACCAAAAGGTCCCTGAAAAGCAACTGTTCCCGGCTGTAGATCCTTCAGCAATCTCAGTACATCAAATCCTCCTTTTTCTTCCGGAAGGACTCCCCCGTCGAACCACACCTCAGCCAGATCGCCGTATTCTGACCATAATTCGATAAGCTGTGTTTTCACAATCTCATTGTACCTCTTTTGTTCTTCAGGATCCCCGGACACAACCTTTCCC
>CAYPKL010000282.1:0-3591 GCA_964411285.1 uncultured Rikenellaceae bacterium | reverse complement strand
TCTGAAATCAAAATCGGTATGCAGAAGATCAGGATAATGAATTTCGGGGTGTAAGATAAATTCTTTGCCATGCAATGCCATTCCACTAAGAAAATAGTAAGCAATATCATATCCCTGCCAGGCGTAACTTTGTCCGGAAGGTTCTGTAAAGAATTTATTTCTGAAATCAGAAATGAAAGCTCCTACATCCTCCGCTGAATAATCTATCCACGACGGGGTATATACCATAAGGCCAAGATCGAAGAAGAATTTTGGGTCGATATTACTCAGGTTTCTCATTTCAGGATAGCCAAAAACCTTTATATCAAATTTTCTGGATAGATTCCTTACTTCCATAACCATCTCACTCATTACCGGAGCATCCTCAGAAGCAATTATGACCACGTTCCCGGTGTTTTCAGACAGGGCATGCGATAATTTGTTCACCGAATCACGTCCATATTCGGACCGGCTATAGAAGTTTATATCTTTTATTTTAATACGGTCTTCAGATATCCTGCTGATTAACTCGTCATATATCATGCTTTTAAATCTTCCAACATCCTCCTCCGGTGTATCCTGAGGGGAATGAATTAAAATAAAATTATGGTCGGAATACTCACCTGATTTTCTTGCAATGGCTTTCTGTGCAACTTCAAGGGATGATCCTGCCAGAAAAAGGAAAGGATTGTTATAAAGCACCGAATTACTGAAAAGCGGTACCGGTGATACTACAGGAATTTCGAGCTTACCTGCATAAGATGCGACTAATGACAGATTTTTTGAATAGACAGGACCAATGATCAGATCCATTTTATCAAGTGAACCTGAATTCAATAACCGTATTATTTCAACTGTATCACCTTTAATATCAAAGGCATGGATATTTACAACAAGGCCCAGGGTGCGTAAGGTATCAGCAGCCATAAGAATTCCTTCGTACATTTCGACGAATTCAAGACTTGCGGGGTATATCCAGCCCTCCGGCCGGGTCATTCTCCTGGACTCGGTTCTCCCTTTGGCAGTTTTTGCAGAATCAGTATCATAGTATCTTGCATTTTCCCAAAGATAAAAAGGCAGCAGAACAGCCAGGTTAAAAGAACCATTAAGGTTGCTGACCTGTGTATGTTCAGAAGGTTTTTCGTAGAAAACTACCGGGGCTTCACTGACGTCTGGTAGTGTATCGATGATTTCGGTTTCAACAGGTTTTTGCACTTCCTGGCTGAAACCGGGGATCCTTACATAATCGCCAACCTGAGGAAAACGGATTCCGCGGTTTGCTCTTTTAATTTCTCTGAGAGAAATTCCGTAATGCCGGGCAATTGATGATAGTGTTTCTCCTCCGGCAACTTTATGATAATACTCTTGTGCCGTATTGGAATTGGTATTGGCATTGGTACTATGCCTGATTTCAGCGATATTCTTACGGGGAATGGCAATTTCAGAACCTAGAGGAAGTCTGGTTATATCAATGCCAGGGTTGCTCCGGATTATTTCCTGTTCAGAAACATCGTATGTCTTTGATAAAAAATAAATCGTTTCGCCATGGTTGAGCTTATGGTAAATGAACCTGGTATCATCATGAACCATTTCAGTTGCAGCAGGAGTTTTGGCAGGAGGAACTGAAGAAACTATTTTTACCGGTATTCTAAGGCTCTGCCCCTCTTTCAGAGTAGCACCGGCAGATGGATTTTCTTTTGAAAGCTGTTCTGTAGAGATGCCATAAGCTCTTGATATTGAGTAATATGTCTCTCCCTTTTTAACCATGTGAATATACCAGGTTTCCCCTTCTATTACCACTTTGTCTTTTGATCTTTCTACTGCAACCTGTGCCTGAGCAGAAATAGTGAGAAAAATCAGAATAAGCATTAATAAACAAGAAGTGCAGGGCTTAAGTAATAACATAATCCTTCTGTATATCCCGATTGTTAAAGATGCTAAAATTGACATTTTTCCCATATAATTCAACCTATGCATTTTTCTTTTCAGTCAATCCTTTTATTTCAAAAACGACCTTAGAAATGTGGTGCAATTTTTTTCAATTCTTGCCTGAACATCAGTAATGTCGGCTTTCACAAATTGTTCTCCGGTTATTTTTTCATAAAGTTCAATATACCTGTCAGATATCTGTGTAACGAAATCGTCATTCATAAAAGGTACCTTCTGCCCCTCTTTCCCCTGAAATCCATTCTCCATCAGCCATTCCCTTACAAACTCTTTTGAAAGCTGTTTCTGGGGTAATCCTGCATCAAAACGTTCCTGATATTCATCAGCATAAAAATAACGCGATGAGTCGGGAGTATTTATTTCATCTATTAGCATAATCTCACCATCCTTATTGCCGAATTCATACTTTGTATCGACAAGAATCAGACCATGTTTAGCAGCTATTTCTGATCCCCGCATAAATACTGCCATAGTGTATTTTTCAATAAGGTCGTACTCTTTTTCAGGAATCAGCCCGCTGCTGATAATTTCCTCACGTGAAATATCTTCATCATGCCTTCCCTGCTCAGCTTTTGTTGTTGGGGTAATTAAAGGAACAGGAAATCGCTGGTGCTCTTTCAACCCGTCAGGGAGGGGAATACCGCATATTTCTCTTGCACCGGCCTTATAAAGCCTCCACGAACTGCCCGTAAGATATGCCCTTACTATCATTTCAAGAGGATAGGGCTTACATTTATGTCCAAATGTAACTGTAGGATCAGGAGTGGCTATCTTCCAGTTTGGGACAATATCAGCAGTAGCATCCAGAAATTTGGAAGCTATCTGATTAAGAACCTGACCTTTATGAGGAATACCCCTGGGAAGTACAACATCGAATGCGGAAATCCTGTCAGAAACTACCATAAGAAGGTATTTATCATCAATATTATAAACATCTCTTACTTTACCTTTATATATACTTCTCTGCCGTGGGAAACTAAAATCTGAAGTTAGAATTGTCTTTGCCATAAATCTTTTCTGAGTTTTCTCAATTTACTTATATGGGGGGTTCGCTATCTCTGTTTTGGTTACCTCTTATGGGGAGAGAGGTGGCATTTTCTTCCAGTTCATAAGCTTTCACAATTTTCCTGACAAGCCGGTGTCTGACAATATCCCTTTCATCGAACCTGATAACGGATACTCCTTCAATGTTGCCAAGGATTCTTATTGCCTGAAGAAGTCCGGATTCATTTTTTTTAGGTAAATCAATCTGTGTGGTATCGCCTGTCATGATAAATTTCGAACTTACTCCCATTCTTGTAAGAAACATTTTTAACTGGCTTATGGTGGCATTCTGGGCCTCGTCGAGAATCACAAATGCATTCTCAAGAGTTCTTCCTCTCATAAAAGCAAGCGGGGCTATCTGTACTGTTCCATCCTCAAGCCATGTTTCGAGCTTTTTAAAAGGTATCATATCATGGAGGGCATCATAAAGAGGTTGAAGATACGGGTCAAGCTTTTCTTTCATATCGCCCGGCAGAAAACCGAGTCGTTCGCCCGCCTCAACAGCAGGACGGGTTAATATAATCTTTTTTACCTCCCTGTCCCGTAATGCTCTAACTGCCAAAGCTATTGATGTGTATGTTTTTCCCGTTCCCGCTGGGCCCTCTGCAATTACAAGGTCAT
>CAYPKL010000281.1:0-5729 GCA_964411285.1 uncultured Rikenellaceae bacterium | reverse complement strand
AGTTTCTGAGAGGTGGCTAAAGGATTTAATAAAATTATGACAAATATACTTATTGAGATTTTTTTTACCATGGAGTCAATGGATTTAGGGTTCTTTATTAGTGTAACAGGCATTCAACCTGAATTTTTATCTGTTTTAAATCGTCTGAAAGTTGTATAACTTGTTATAATAACCATCTTTCCTGCTTATAAGTTCTGAATGTGTACCTGATTCCACAATCCTGCCATCATCAATAACCACAATCAGGTCAGCATGCTGTATGGTAGAGAGCCTGTGAGCAATTATAACTGAAGTTCTGTTTTTCATCAGTTTTAATATTGCATCCTGGACAAGTCTTTCTGATTCCGTGTCAAGAGCTGATGTCGCTTCATCAAGTATCAATATTGGGGGATTTGACATTATGGCCCTTGCAATGCTTATCCTTTGCCGCTGGCCACCGCTGAGTTTATTTCCCGATTCCCCTACCATATTTTCATAGCCGAGTTCTGTCTCATTAATAAAATCATGTGCATTAGCAATTCTTGCTGAATGTTCAACTTTGTCGATAGCCGGAATGTCAACACCAAATGCAATATTCTCCCTGAATGAAGTATTAAAAAGTATAGCCTGCTGGCTTACTATTCCCATAAGATTCCGAAGATCCCTGATTTTAAGATCGCGGATATCGATGCCGTCAATAAGAATTTCACCCCGGTCAACATCCATGAATCGTGGCAGAAGGTCGGCAAGAGTTGATTTCCCCGCCCCCGATTTACCAACTATGGCCACTGTCTGGCCTTTGGCGATAGTAAGATTAATATCCTTAAGGACAGGTTCGTTATTGTAAGCGTACCAGACTCCTTTAAACTCAATCGACTTTTTAAACTCGCTGACAGGAAGTGCCCCCTCCTTTTCAGTGATCTTCTCCTCAGCCTCAAGGATCTGATCAACTCTGTCGATAGAAGCCATTCCTTTCTGAATGCTGAACCAGGCAGTAGTGATATTTTTAGCTGGTTGTATTATCTGGGAGAATATGACAAGAAAGGCAATCAGTTTCTCCTGATCGAGGTTGCCGGCTCCTTTTAGTGCAAGTGTGCTTCCGAAATACATCAGGATCATCAGGACAATAGTGGACAGAAATTCACTTATCGGTGAAGCCAGATATGCTTTGCGGGTAATCCGTTTAAAAACTTTAGAATAAAGTTCATTTGTTGCTGAAAACTGCTTTTTCATTTTCCCCTCGGCATTAAAGCCTTTAACAATCCTGAGACCTGTAAGAGTCTCCTCTACTACAGAAAGAAGCCGTCCAAGGTGTTGCTGACCCACCAATGATGATGATCTTAACGTCCTGCTTGCTTTACCAATAAGCCATCCGCTTACAGGCAGAAGCAACAAGGCAAAGAGTGTAAGCTGAAAGCTTGCTGAAAAAAGATAAATGACAAAGATCAGTATATAGAGAGGATCCCTGAAAAGCATTGTCAGAGATGCCATTACAGAGATCTCAATCTCCTGGACATCGTTTGAAATCCGGGTCATTATATCACCTTTACGCGCATCGGTAAAGAACGAAAGGGGAAGTCTCAAAACTTTATAGTACATTTTTTTCCGGAGATCTCTCACAGTGGAAGCTCTTATGTAAGCCATGCTGTTATTGGCAAGAAAAATAAAACCATTCTTAAAGATACTTGCAACTACCACTATAAGGCATACGATGAGAAGCGCTCCGGTCTCTCCATGCTGATCGATAAATGATGAAACATAATATTTGCCCGCCGATGACAGATAATCAGCGCTAAGCCGGAACTCGCCAGGATCAGGAATCGCTTCCATCCTGTTAAACAGAATTTTCAGGAATGGAGATACCATAGTGTAAGAAAAGAGCGCAAAAATTGCACTGAGAATGTTGTAAAATATGTTTTTAAAGGCCGACCACCTGTATGGTTCAAGATATTTAAGCAGTAACTTTACTTTATTCATAAGGTAAAAAAAGGCATTAAAAACCTGTGTAATTAAATGGAGTGATGGACCTTAGTTCAGATTTTACGGATTCAGCTATATCGAGATTTTCGATAAAATCCGCTATTGAGTCTTTAGTTACTTTCTGGTTCGTCCTGGTAAGTTCCAGCAGCGCCTCGTATGGCTTATGAAACCCTTCGCGCCTCAGTATTGTCTGAATAGCCTCAGCTACCACAACCCAGTTATTTTCAAGATCGGCATTTATCTTTTCAGTATTAACAATAAGCTTATTAAGTCCTTTTAACAATGAACTGAAAGCAATAATTGTATGTCCTATCGGAACACCTATGTTTCTCAGAACCGTTGAATCGGAAAGATCGCGCTGAAGCCTTGAGATCGGAAGCTTTTCGGAAAAATGACCAAAAACAGCGTTTGCAACACCCAGATTCCCTTCGCAATTCTCGAAATCTATCGGATTAACTTTATGAGGCATTGCTGATGATCCGATTTCGCCTTTTCTGATTTTCTGCCTGAAATAATCCATTGAAATGTAAGTCCACAGATCCCTTGCAAGATCAATAAGTATAATATTAATCCTTCGCAGATTGTCAAAAACGGCTGCAAGGTTATCATAATGTTCAATCTGTGTTGTGGGATATGAGCGCTGAAGACCCAGTACTTCGCTTACAAAAGTGTTTGCAAATGAGATCCAGTCGATTTCAGGAAAAGCAACCTTATGGGCATTAAGGTTTCCGGTTGCTCCTCCGAACTTTGCAGAATAGGGTATCTGGCCGAAATATTTTGATTGTTCATCAAGTCTGGAAATAAATACTGATAATTCTTTCCCGAGCCGGGTCGGGGATGCCGGCTGACCATGAGTCCTGGCAAGCATTGGAATATCTCTCCACTCCTCTGAAAGCCTGGAAAGCGTTTCCCTTAATTCAAATAAAAGCGGGAAATAAACATCTGTCATAGCATCTTTTAATGACAAAGGAATTGCAGTATTATTGATATCCTGCGATGTCAGTCCGAAATGAATAAGCTCAGACCATTTTCCCCATCCCGACTGGAAAAACTTCTCCTTCAAAAAATACTCAACAGCTTTTACATCATGATTTGTTGTTTTTTCTGTCTCCTTAATTTTGACAGCATCACTTAAGGTGAAATCCTCATAAAGAGACCTCAGGTTTGTATAGTTTTCCTTCTTAAAATCGGTAAGCTGAGGAAGAGGAATTTCACATAGCGCCAGGAAATATTCAACTTCTACCATAAGGCGATAGCGTATCAAAGCGAACTCAGAGAAATAAACATCCAGTTCATCAACCTTTTGCCGGTATCTTCCGTCCAGTGGGGAGATTGCTGTAAGACTATTTAGTTCCATGGTTAATCTTATTAGGATCAGAAAATAAATATATTGTACACAAAAGTAGTATTTTAGCCGGTGTAAAAAAATTGAATCTTTGCTTATACTCCCATTTCCAAAATAAAGTGATATGCCAGCAGAAAAAATAAAAATTTCAGCAGTAAGTTTTGCCAATACATATCCCTTTATCTATGGTTTGACTGAAAGCGGCTTTGACAGAAAGGTTATTCTTTCAATTGACCATCCGGCAGGATGTGCGGCAAAATTAATAGAAGGGAGCGTCGACATAGGACTCATACCTGTAGCTGTGCTCCCGCTGATGAATGAATATCATATAATTACCGATTTTTGCCTGGGAGCTTACGGTAATGTAAGAACGGTGATGCTTTTAAGCAATTGTCTCTTCAATAAAATAAGGACCATTAATCTCGATTACAGGTCGCATTCATCTGTAAAACTGGCAAAGATCCTGGCAAAGAATCTCTGGAAGAGAGATTTTATCTGGAATGACACCCAGGAAGGATTTGATTTTAAACATATACCAGATAATGAAGCCGTAGTTTTGATTGGGGACCTCTGCTTCGAGTATGATAAATTCTTCAGGTTCAGGATCGACCTTGCCGGAGAATGGTATAAATTCACCGGACTCCCATTTGCATTTGCATGCTGGACCTCAAATAAAGAACTTGATGCCGGCTTCCTTGATGATTTTAATGATGCTTTGAAAACAGGGGTGGAAAACATTCCGGCAGTAGTGCAAAAATTCGGGAATTCAGGTACCATACGAGGAAACGATCTTTTTGAATATCTTACAAAAAACATGAATTACAATCTTAACGACGACAAGAGAAAGGCTATTAAACTGTTTCTTGATATGATGAGCTCACTTTAACTACCTGCGATAATTATTCCGGAAATACCTGAAAGTATAAATGATTTTTATGTTAATTTTATAATGACTAACTTTGAAGTCACTATCATTTTATTGGAAAAGATTTAAATATTAACACATAAACTTCAGGACATGGCAAAGACAATTACGTTTAATGAACTCCGGAAGATAAAAGATCAGTTACCCTCCGGTAGTATGAGAAAGATTGCAGATAAGCTCGATTTGAATGAAGAGACTGTAAGAAACTACTTCGGAGGGAGAAATTTTGATAAAGGACAAAGTGTCGGTATTCATTTTGAACAGGGACCAGGAGGCGGTATCGTCACTTTTGACGACACAACCATTCTGGATCTTGCCCAAAATATGATTGAAAAGTGATAATTAAAACGGGGTGCCTGTTCAAAAGCAGAAGGCATTGTCTTTTGCTTTTTTTTATTTTGCAGGTAATGAGTCTTTCAGAAGTTGTCGGAATTTCTGTTATGGCCATGTAATAAGGTGGTTTTTCAGCAATTATGAAAAAGAGATTGTTGCAGAATTTTATAATTAACTTTAGACTCTGTAAACCGCAAGGCAATGAAATTTGAAACAAAAGCAATATGGGTCGGACAGGAAGCTGACCAGTCAACGGGTGCCACGATTGTCCCTATTTACCAGACGACAACATTTGCACAGGAGGAGGTAAATAAAAATAAAGGTTATGAGTACTCACGAAGCGGTAATCCGACACGCACTGCCCTTGATAAATGTCTGGCATCGCTTGAAGAAGGAAACTACGGGTTATCCTTTTCATCAGGACTTGCTGCCGAGCATGCAGTTTTCTCACTGCTCCGCCCGGGTGATCATGTAATTGTTCCCGAAGATATGTACGGCGGCACCTACCGGCTGATCAAAGAGATCCTTGAACCGTTACAAATCAGTTTTACTTTCACCGATTTTACCAGCCTCGATGATATTAAAAATTCTTTCCGTCCGTCGACACGGATGGTATGGATTGAGACTCCTACAAACCCTTTGCTTAAAATTTTCGATATAGATGAGATTGCTAAAATCAGCCGGTATAATAAGGCACTATCGGTAGTTGATAATACATTTGCATCACCTTATTTTCAGAAACCATTGCTTCTCGGAGCTGATATAGTCGTTCACAGCACCACAAAATATATAAACGGTCATTCTGATGTGATAGGCGGAGCCGTCATCCTAAACGACAGACTTTCTTATGAAAGAATCCACCTTATTCAGAAATCTGTGGGCGCTGTCCCATCACCCTTCGATTCCTGGCTGACACTCAGGGGATTAAAAACTCTTGCAATCAGAATGCAGCAGCATGAAAAGAATGCATTTGAGGTTGCCCGTTTTTTAAAAAATGTTGCAGTTGTTGAAGAAGTGTTCTATCCGGGACTTGAAGATCATCCCGGACATTTGATTGCAAAAAAACAGATGTCGGGATTTGGTGGGGTTGTATCATTCAGGATAAAAGGCGGATTGAGCGAAGCAAATTCTTTTTTCAGGAAATTAAGGGTATTCCAGCTGGCAGAC
>CAYPKL010000280.1:0-6235 GCA_964411285.1 uncultured Rikenellaceae bacterium | reverse complement strand
CTCTTCTTTGGTTTTGATTTTCTCATTATCTTATTCCTTTAAGCGTTATTTCTTTGGTCGTTTTGCTCCATATTTCGATCGTCTCTGTGTGCGGCCATCAACCCCGGAGGTATCAAGAGCACCGCGCACAAGGTGATAACGGACACCCGGAAGATCCTTGACTCTTCCGCCTCTTATCAGAACTATGGAGTGTTCCTGGAGATTATGACCCTCTCCGGGAATATATGCGTTCACTTCTTTCTGATTGGTAAGCTTAACCCTGGCAACCTTTCTCATTGCTGAATTAGGTTTCTTGGGTGTTGTTGTGTAAACACGTACACAAACGCCTCTTCTCTGAGGACATGAATCCAAAGCAGGAGCTTTACTCTTGTCTATTAGCTTTTTCCTGCCTTTTCTTACTAACTGCTGTATTGTCGGCATAAATCCTTTGATTTTAGCATTAAATTCTACTCAAAAAATGGGTGTGCAAAGGTATTGTTTTTATTTTTAAATTCACAAATAATTATTTCATTTTTTTGAAACATATATAAAAACGCATAGAGCCATTCTGATTACTCATTATAAGCCCTGATGTGTCTTTTAAAATAAAATATCTTACTGAAAAATGTAAGTTATAAACAGGTTCCTTCCCGATATTTCTCTGCGAAAAATCATTTTATAAACTTACCTTGAAAGAAAAACCGGTACTCCTGTATTTCAAAAAACTGGTGCAAAGAAAACAAATAATTCGTAATTATACGTACTTTCTTAAACAGTTTTTAAAAAATTGTTATTTTTGCCCCTCCTGAACAGTAATTAATAAACTCCGGGAAAGGATAAATAATAAATAAGTATAAAATATAATAACCAGTTAATTATGAAAACCTACCAGACCGACCAGATAAAGAATATTGCTATACTTGGAAACTCCGGATCAGGAAAAACGACGTTGAGTGAAGCAATGCTCTTTATTGGAGGAGCTATTGAAAGGAGAGGTACAATTGATGCTGGGAATACAGCTTCTGATTACCGTCCTATCGAACAGGAAAACGGCAACTCAATCTACTCAACAGTCCTATACACAGAGTACCTGAACAAGAAAATAAATATCCTTGATACTCCTGGCCTGGATGATTTCAGCGGAGGAGTAATTTCATCACTTTATGCAACCGACTGTGCTGTTATGACAATCAACGCTCAGAATGGTGTTGAGGTAGGATCAGAGATTCATTTCAGACATACTGAAAAAGTTCACAAACCAACCATCCTTGTTATCAATGGCCTGGACCATGAGAAAGCCAACTTTGATAAGAGCATTGAAATGATGAAAGAAAGGTTCAGCAGCAATGTCGTTGTTATCCAGTATCCCCTTAATGAAGGTTCAGGATTCAATGCCATCATTGATATTCTAAAGATGAAGATGCTGCAATATTCCAAAGACGGAGGAACCGCCAAGCTGGTCGATATCCCAGCCGATCAGAAGGAAAAAGCCGAGGAACTGCACAGCGCTCTGGTTGAAAAAGCAGCAGAAAGCGATGAATCACTTATGGAACTGTTTTTTTCAAATGACACACTGACAGAAGAGGAGATCAGGAAGGGCATTTCCAAAGGGATTCTGACCCGTGGAATGTTCCCGGTATTCTGCACATCTTCGAAACACAATATCGGCGTCGACAGATTAATGGAATTCATTATCAACGAAGCTCCTTCAATTACAGATATGCCGGCACCTTTAAACAATAAAGGGAATGAAGTAAAACCCAATCCTTCAGGTCCTGCATCGGTTTACGTATTTAAATCATCAATTGAAGAACATATAGGTGAGATAAATTATTTCAGGGTTTATTCAGGCAAGATCACTGAGAACCTCGACGTGGTAAACACGAGCAACAGTGTAAAGGAAAGATTATCCCAGCTATATATCTGCGCCGGTAAAAACAGAACCCGCGTTGCGGAACTGAATACCGGTGATATAGGTGCATTTGTAAAGCTGAAAAACACCAAGACAGATCATACATTGAACGCTCCCGGAAATGACTGGAGGTATGAAGGAGTTAAATTCCCCGACCCTAAATACCGGACTGCTATTAAAGCCCAGAGTGAAAGCGATGACGAAAAGCTGGGTGAGGCTCTTAACAAGATCCATCTTGAAGATCCGACAATTATAATTGAATATTCAAAGGAACTCAAGCAGATCATTGTACATGGACAGGGAGAATATCATCTTAACATAATGAAATGGCATCTCGATAATATATATAAGATACCTACAAATTACAACGCACCCAAAATCCCATACCGTGAGACAATTACGAAATCAGCCCAGGCTGACTACCGTCATAAAAAACAGTCGGGAGGGGCAGGCCAGTTTGGTGAGGTTCACCTGATAATTGAGCCTTATACTGAAGGATCTCAGGAAGTAACAATGATGAAATTCGGAGGTAAGGAGATAAAGCTTTCAATAAGAGGGAAGGATGAAATTGACCTCGACTGGGGTGGTAAGCTTGTATATGTGAACAGTATTGTGGGTGGATCTATTGACGCCCGATTTATGCCTGCAATCCTTAAGGGAATAATGGAAAAAATGGAGATTGGACCACTTACAGGCTCTTATGCCAGGGATATCAGGGTTTATATTTATGACGGTAAAATGCACCCTGTCGACTCCAATGAAATCTCTTTCAGGCTTGCAGGAAGAAATGCATTCAGCATGGCATTTAAAAATGCCGGTCCAAAAATACTTGAACCCATTTATGAGGTTGAAATAATGGTTCCGTCCGACAGGATGGGCGATGTGATCAGTGACCTGCAGGGCAGGCGTGGAATGGTACTCGGTATGGCCAGTGAAAAGAGGTTTGAGGTTATCAAAGCAAGAGTTCCTCTTGCAGAAATGAATAAGTATTCCACAGCACTCAGTTCAATTACAGGCGGCCGGGCAATGTACACGATGAAGTTCCTGGAGTATGCTCAGGTACCGGGCGACGTTCAGGAGGCTGTGATCAAAGCTTATTCTGAAGAGGAAGAAGAAGAATAAAATCACTCTTTTCTTATCCTGATTTAAGATATTGTCAGAGGTTGGAAATTATTGCTCTGCAAAATAAATCTTATGCTCTTGTTTCTGATCTTTTTTGTCTGATAAGATTCAGGGCGCTCCCTGCCCTGAACCATTCTATCTGCAATTCGTTGTAAGAGTGATCCGCATAAATGGTCTCACCGTTGCCATTTTTATGATAAAGGTTAATTTTTATCTGTTTCCCCGGAGAAAACTCATTCAGACCGGTAATATCTATTTTGTCTGATTCAAGAATCTTGTCGTAATCCTGTTTGTCTGAAAATGTAAGTGCGAGTATCCCCTGTTTTTTCAGGTTAGTTTCATGTATACGTGCAAAGGATTTTACAATAACGGCTTTTACATTCAGATATCTTGGTTCCATTGCAGCATGCTCACGCGATGAGCCTTCACCAAAGTTTTCTTCCCCGATTACAACAGAACCCATATCCAGTTTTTTATAGAGTCTGGCAACCTGAGGCACCGGTTCATAACTCCCGGTAAGCTGATTGAGAATATTATTGGTCTGACCATTAAAATAATTAACCGCTCCTATCATATAGTTATTTGAAATATTGTCAAGGTGTCCTCTGAACCTCAGCCAGTATCCGGCCATGGAAATATGGTCGGTAGTGCATTTCCCTCTGGCTTTAATCAGCAGGTTCAGGCCAACGAAATCATTGCCATTCCAGGGTTCAAAGGGCTGTAAAGGCTGGAGCCTTTCCGATTCCGGATTTATCAAAACTTTCAATGATTCTTTATTGCCGGAAAATTTTTTAATCAGAGGTATTGCTTCATTGAATCCACCGGCTGGGAGATAATATCCTTCCGGTTCTTTTAGCCTGACTTTTTTACCTTCTGAATTTGTTATAAAATCTGTCAGTGGATTAAAAGTGAGGTCCCCTGCTATAGCGATGGCAGTCACAATTTCAGGTGATGCGACGAATGCATGTGTATTGGGATTTCCATCGGTACGTTTCGCAAAGTTCCTGTTAAAGGAATGGATAATAGTATTTACTTCATTTTTTTCTGTTCCTTCCCTCTCCCACTGTCCAATACATGGGCCGCAGGCATTTGCAAATATGGTTGCTCCAATCCTCTCAAAAAGGCCAAAATATCCATCTCTCCCGGTTATTGTCCTGATCTGTTGCGATCCGGGTGTAACAGCCAACACTGATTTCAGAGATAGTTTTTTTTCAAGTGCATCCCTGATTACGGAAGCTGCCCTTGAAATATCTTCATAAGAAGAGTTAGTGCATGACCCTATAAGTCCGGCCTCGACTTTTAACGGCCAGCCGTTAGCAATTGCGGCCTCTTTCATTTGTGATATCGGTGTTGCCAGGTCGGGAGTAAAAGGCCCGTTAATATATGGTTCAAGCAGGGATAGATCTATTTCTATTAACTGGTCAAAGTACCCGGAGGGATTCGAATGAACTTCAGGATCGGCATTAAGATGCTCTTTATATTTGTCTGCCATTTTTGCCACTTCTGATCTTCCGGTTGAAATCAAAAATGCTGCCATGGCTTTATCATATCCGAATATTGAGCAGGTGGCTCCAACCTCGGCTCCCATATTGCAAATAGTAGCTTTCCCTGTGCAGGAAAGTGATTCTGCTCCCTCACCAAAATACTCAATGATACAACCAGTTCCGCCTTTAACAGTAAGCATTCCGGCAATTTTTAATATGACATCTTTGGCGGATGCCCATCCGTTTAATTTTCCGGTTAGATGTATTCCGATCAATTTCGGGAATTTAAGCTCCCAATTCATTCCCGACATTACATCTACGGCATCAGCCCCGCCAACACCAATTGCAATCATTCCCATGCCGCCGGCGTTGACGGTATGGGAATCAGTGCCAATCATCATCCCACCCGGAAATGCATAATTCTCAAGAATTAACTGATGTATTATTCCGGATCCCGGTTCCCAGAAATCAATATCATACTTGTTGCATGCAGAATTTAGGAATTCATATACTTCCCGGTTTGTTACCTTAGCATTATCGAGGTCAGTTTGCGACCCGGAATTAGCAGTAATTAAATGGTCGCAATGGACAGATGCGGGGACTGCAGATTTTTCCATACCGGCAAGGATAAACTGAAGCAGGGCCATCTGGGCTGTTGCATCCTGCATTGCTACTCGGTCAGGTGCAAAATCGACATAATCGGTTCCTCTTATGAAATCTGAAACTGCCTGGTCAGGCGACAGGTGACAATAGAGAATCTTCTCACTAAGGGTCAGCGGTTTCCTTAGTACTTCCCTTACATCCGTAATTCTACCATGTAAGGACGCATAAAATGCACTGATGACTTCCAGATCAAATATCATAATCTCTTCAATTCAGAATACTACTTCAACAAATTTAACCTCAAAAGGTTTAAGCCCTATTGAGCTAAGATCATCACCGGTTTTTTGGCCGGTTGCATTTACTTCATAAATTCTTTTAATGGCCCGGCGGGGAATTAATGATGTAAGTTTAATTTCAGCAGGCATCCCTTCCAGTTCACGGAGATGGATCAAAATAGTCCCTTTTGTTTTAAAGAGAGGCCTTGCATTCACTATCATAACATTCTGAGAACCAGTTACTGACAGAGTCTGAAGTATAACTTCGGCTGATGATTTTTCACCGGCAGGGAATGTTCTTGACAGGTAAGGATTTCTCTCACCCCAGGCGTACTTTGTCGCAAAGGTATTCGTGGTGTCAGCTGTTGAAGTAATCTGGTAACTCCAGCTGAATCCACCCTCCTGAAATGCCCTGAAGTTTGTAAACCAGTAGTTGTTCATCACCCATGAATAAAGCCATGTGTTTCCCTGTCCGGGATTTCGTTCAAATTTGCCAAGATTGAAATCGCTGAACTGCCATAAAGGTATTTCGTTACTTACAACAATGATCTGTCCTTTGTTCCCCCTGACTGCTACAAAATTCTGTGAAACATTCCAGTCAGATGATGATCCGGGAAGCTGTTCTCCCTGCGAAAGGGAGCCTCCGATTGTCTCAAATACAATCCGTGAATCAGGAAAGGAAAACGGGAATGCTACATAAAGAGCTTCCGGATCAGTTATGATCTCTTTATTTGCCAGATATTTCAATTCTATTTTTTTAATATTCCTGTAGAGCCTTATTTCCAGCTCCACACCCCTGGGCCGGTCTTCTTTCCCTTTTTCAAATCCGGCAAGGTCGGCCAGAACTTTAATACTCTCCC
>CAYPKL010000279.1:0-3745 GCA_964411285.1 uncultured Rikenellaceae bacterium | reverse complement strand
AATCTCAATATCATCAAGACTACTTTTCAAACTTCCGAATACCCTTTCCTACGTGGTTTTTATGAAAAGATGCTTCAAAAGCAGGCTGAAATTATTATTTTGAAAAGGAACCCGCTTAATTAAGTAAAGTAATGAAGAGATTAATTCTTTCTTTTTTTCTCTTAATGATTGTGTTGAATCTGTCATCACAGTCATATCCTTTTGATTCTATACCTGCCAGTCTTAAAAGAAGAGCGGATGCAGTAGTGCGTTCAGAGCAATGTCTTTTTACAATAATCAATACCAACCATAACACGGAGAAGGTTAAAAGGGTGATAACTCTCCTCAATGAGAGATCTTTTCCATACAGGTTTGTGAAAGTATTCTATGACAATAATTCCAGGGTAAACTATTTAAGGGGGACAATTTATGATGAGAAAGGAAACATAATAAAGGTTCTTGGAATAATGGATGTCCAGGATCTGAGTGCTATCCCGGGAGGCTCATTCTACACCGATGACAGGATGAAGTATCTTTATTTCCCGATTTATAAGTTCCCGTATACTATTGAATATGAATATGAAATAGATTATTCGAGTGTCTATACATATTCTAACTGGTATTTTCAGAATAGCCCGGAATTTTCGGTAGAGAGATCCGGAATACAGTTTATTGTACCAAAAGATATGAAATTCAGGTACTATGAGGAAAATCTTAAAAATAAAGTTGATTCTGTAATTACATCCGAATCCAGGATTTATACATGGCAGGAAGAAAACATCCCTGCAGTAACCCGGCATAACTACGCGGCAACAATGCATTACCAATGGCCCGCAATTTTTACGGCGCCACTTGATTTTGATTATGGAGGGCATAAGGGCTCCCTGAGTACCTGGAAAGCTTATGGTGAGTGGATGTATAAACTGATAAAAGGATTGGATGAACTTCCACAGGCAGAGCTCATAAAGATGGCAGAGATTACATCCAAAACTGATGATATGAGAGAAAGGGCCAGGCTGGTTTATGAATATATGCAATCCAGGACCCGATATGTCTCCATTCAGATCGGAATAGGGGGATTGCGTCCGGCGGAAGCTTCTTCTGTTGCAAAAAATGGGTTTGGTGATTGTAAAGCCCTGGTAAACTATACGATGGCCCTGTTAAAAGCTGCAGGTATAACTTCTTATTATTCATTGATAAAATCCGGTACTGATGGTGAAATTATAAAGAGTTTTGTCAATGACCAGTTTGACCATATTATTCTTTGCGTCCCAATGCCAAAAGATACGGTATGGCTTGAATGTACTAACCAAAAATCACCTTTCAATTTTCTTGGATATTTTACCGATGACAGATATGCGCTTCTGATCACTCCTGATGGAGGGAAACTGGTGAAAACACCTGCATTTAAAAAAGAGGAAAATGTTTTAAAAAGGACAGGAACTGCTTTCCTGAACAACTATGGAAAATCTTCTGCCAGATTATCTTATTTCTATTCAGGAATAAATTACGAGGAAGCCAGCAGCCTCTTCGGCCTGGCATCTGAAGAAGAGATGAAAAGATACCTGAATTCATCAATGAGATTTTCCGATATGAATTTTGGTTCTTTGAAGTTTTCAGAAACCAAATCGGAAAATCCATCAGCCATATTTGCCTATGATGCAGGCATAAATGATTTTACTAGCATAACAGGGAATCTCATGACCTTTATTCCGGCCATTGAAAAAGAGGAATATTTGCAGGATATTCCTTCAGTAATCGAAATAAAAGATCATAATATTTCATACGATTCAATAGTATACAATCTGCCTATCGGATATAGAGCCGGATTCAAACCGGCAGATGTGAAAATTGAAAGCCAGTTTGGTAAATTCAGGTATCAGCTTGATTTAAGAAATGACAGGATTATTTATAAAAGATATCTTGAAATGAACAAAGGCAGGATCCCGATTGAAAAATTCCAGGCTTTCAGAAGTTTTATAAATTCAGTAGCCAAAACAGATAGGGAAATGATTATCCTGGAAAAATAAATTTTAGGAGATTTTACCTTTGTGGATCTTTGTGACATCTTTATTGCTTTATTATTATAGATTTTCGACCGGATAGTTTCATCTGATTTATAATTGTTGAAGCAAGACTTATAAATATCATAATATCAATCATATACTGATTTTTACATAATTTCTATTTTTAGAATGAATTTCTGAAAACTATTTGAGATATTACTTAATTCATTATATTCGGCCTCTTAAACTTTTCAAAAACCGGGGAAAACACTTATGAATATGTTACTTCATCAGCAATTTGTACATGTGGCAAAAAAACATGCTAAAAAGACTGCAATCATTGACAAAACCACCGGGAAATCGGTTACTTATTCAAGAGCCCTGATCGGCGCTCTGATCCTGAGTTCAAAATTTAAAAAGTATGATAAGGGATTCATTGGCATAATGATCCCGACTTCTGCAGGTTGTGCATTGGCTACAGTTGGTGCGCTAATGAGTGGCAGGATACCTGTGATGATAAATTATTCAACAGGCGCTGAGGTGAATGCAAAGTATGCTCAGAAGAAATGCGAGTTCAAAACAATCATTACTTCAAAAGCATTGCTTGAAAAGATCAACTGTCCTCTGATTGACGGTATGGTACTGATTGAGGATATTATGGCAGGCGTAACAACGGGCGATAAGCTTAAGGCAGCCCTGATGACAAAGCTTCCTGTCAATATGATCCTTAACAGTATTTATAAGGGGGATAAAGATGATACAGCAGCAATTTTATTTACCAGTGGAAGTGAAAAAGACCCAAAAGCGGTTCAGCTGACCCACCGTAATATTGTTTCAAATATTGAAAATTTTGGCGGTTATGTGAAAATTTATGATTCAGACGTTCTGCTCGCAAATCTTGTATTTTACCATGTATTCGGCTTAACCGTTAATCTCTGGGTACCATTTTATTATGGTATGACAATGGTGACTTATGCAAATCCGCTCGATTTTCAAACAATTTGTAATATTTCCCGTCAGGAGAAACCGACAATAATGGTTGGTACTCCAAGCTTTTTCTGGGGCTATCTGCAGAAATCCGAACCAGGAGATTTTAAAAGTCTGAGGCTGATGGTGGCAGGCGCTGATAAATGTCCGGATGCTCTGCGGGAAGGGTACATGAAAAAGCATGGTGTGACGCTGCTTGAAGGTTATGGCGCTACTGAAACATCTCCGGTTATTTCAGTTAATTCACTTGAATTTAACAGGCCAGGCAGCACCGGAAAAGTAATTCCAAATGTTCAGATCAGGATTGAGAATCTTGAAACCGGAAAAGAGTGTGCGGTCAGGGAAGTGGGGAGGATATTAGTACAAGGTGATTCTGTTATGAAAGGCTATTATAATGATCCGGAGCTTACTTCTGAAGCCCTTGCCGATGGCTGGTATAATACCGGTGACATGGGATTTCTGGATGAAGAAAACTATTTATGGCATGCCGGACGATATAAACGGTTTGCAAAGGTAGGTGGAGAGATGATCTCCCTGGTTAAGGTAGAGAATATATTGGAGAAGCTGCTGCCGGAAGGAGTTTCGTGTTGTATTGTTGAAGTCTCGGATAAAAAAAAGGGATCATATATTGTGGCTACAGTTACCAAGGAGGTACACAAGACAGAAATACTCAGGAAAATGTTAAGGGAGCTGCCAATTATTGCTCTTCCAAGGCAATTTATAGTTATTAAGGAGTTGCCTATGATGAGCACAGGGAAGATTGATTTCCGAAG
>CAYPKL010000278.1:0-6598 GCA_964411285.1 uncultured Rikenellaceae bacterium | reverse complement strand
CGGATCATCCCATTGATCACCGATAATCAGAATCACTCTCAAAGGCTTAAATGCTCCTTTTCCGGGAATTGATGCTGATAACACCTCAACGGACAATAATAAAAATGCGAAAAGGAATAATACCTTTTCAAAATGATAGATTATTTTTTTATTGTTTAACATTTCCTTGAAGATTAGTTTACTTTCAATAACTTTCAGATATCTGTTCTTTTTCTTATTTTTACCCCTATAGGACAAATATAATCAAGTATCCTGAATTTAAAAAGATACTAATTTATATCCGTTACATGAACTCAAGAGAACGCACCATATCTGCAATAAATCACAGGGACCCTGACAGACCACCGATTTATGTTTCATTAACACCCCAGGTAGCAAGAAAACTATCTGACCATCTCGGAGTTCTCTATGAAGAACCGGTGGATGCGATGGAATCGGCAAGGATTTCGCACATGGAATTACTTACAACCATGGGGGTCGATATTGTCGCGGTTGCACCGACAGTATCGCCCGACAATCCAACAATAACTCTACCTGACGGAAGGATCAGGAATGAATGGGGGATGATCTTCCGTGATGCAGGGTTGTACACTGAATTTGCTGAATTTCCTCTTGCACTCGCCTCTGTAAAAGAAGACATTTTGAGTTATCCCTTTCCTGATCCTGAAGCTCCGGGCAGGTTCGAAACCGCGGAAAAAATGATTGGTGCTTATTCGGATAAATATGCAGTTATCGGCGATGTAGAAACAATGTTCTATGAAATGTCATGGTATCTGACAGGATATGAGAAATTCCTTACGGATCTCCTGATGGAGGCTGAATATCTGCCTTACCTAATGGATAAAATAATGAATTATATCATTGTGGCAGGGAAGAAACTAATAGATATGGGAGTTGATATTCTCTGGTGCGGGGATGATTTCGGCACCCAACAGGGCATGATAATGGATACTATTACCTGGAGAAGAGTCTTTAAGCCAAGAATAAAACATATGTTTGAAGAATTCCGTAAAGTCAGGTCCGATATTAAGATTGCCTGGCACAGTTGCGGATCAATACTTCCGATCATTCCTGATTTTATCGAAGTGGGTCTCGATATTCTTAATCCGATACAGCCGCTTGCAGAAGGTATGGATCCGGTTTTCCTGAAGAAGAACTATGGAAAAGATCTTGTATTTTTTGGAGGCATTGATATACAACAGCTTCTCCCCTTTGGAACACCTCAGATGATAAAGGATGAAGTAAGGCGAAGGATCGGGATACTAGGCAAAGATGGCGGTTATATTGTTGCTCCGGCTCATAATATACAGCCTGATACTCCGGTTGAAAATGTAATGGCGTTTTTTGAGGCTGCCCTTAATCCATACTAAATGCTACAGGATCAACTTTTATCCTGCAATACCATTGATCAGCCTGCATAAATAAGACGTCCGGCTCAACCTCAAAAATCGTTGAATAACATGACCCTGCGTTCTGAATGATCTTGGTGGTTTTCCATGTTATCCCTCCGTCGTTGCTTAATGACAGGCTTGTATATCCTTTACCGGGATAATCGAATAACCCTTTATCTCCCTCAGGGGTAATCGATGACCATCCTTCCGGAAAACGTCTGCCCCAGCTCAGTGCAACACGACCGTCGAGCAGAGTGATCAGACAAGGATCGCAGCCACGGTCTAATCCTGTATATAAAGGCGGCGACCATGTTTTCCCTGTATCACTGCTCCATGAAGCGTAAAGCGGAAAATGATGACCTGACCTCATGATGCATAAAAGCCGGCCGTCATTCAGTTTTGTTATTGCCGGTTCAACAAATCCTTCACCAACAGGTTCTCCTGCAAGAGGCACAGCCACTGACGATAAATAATGCCATGTCCGTCCTTCATCACCAGAAGTAACGATAATAGTTCTCATCATATACTCCAGTTCTTTCTGCGCATCCTTATCAGCCGGAATAAGAGTATCTCCGATAAAATTGCCGTACATCGTCATCAGCCAGAAATTATCTGATATTTCAAGGATTGTCCTGTACACATATATCCCATACCAATTTTCGATATTTTTATCAGGTCTGCATCCTTCGGGAATATAGAATTTTGGTTCTTCTTTCAATATGGTTTTTAATCCGTCAACAGATCTCCATGCCTTTCCTGTGAAAATTCCCTGGCTTTTATAGGTTACCGGGCCATCCAATGCATAAAAAAGCTTACTTGTTACAATCACCGCTCTCTCCGGAGCAGCATTTATGTCCTCAAGATCAATGCCTTTTTGGTCTGTTATCGTTTTTCCTCCGTCACGGCTCATTTTATGATCCGCAAAATAAATATTGCCGTCAAAGTTCCGGAAGCATCTCGTCCATTTGTTATCATTATTCATACTTCCGACAATTCCCGCTTTTGCACCCATGTTGCTCCCCTGTTGCGGGCGAGGAGCTGCCTTATGGCAAGAATAGCAAAACGACATTGCTATTGAAGAAATTATTAGAACAGTTATACCAAAGAAATTCTTCAGGTTAAGGTACTGCATATGAGATTTAAAATTTAAAGATTCACTCATAAAAAATTTCTGAATAAAACAATTCAAACAAAAAGAAAATCATCTGTCAGTTAACGGGATATATTCCTTCCTGTCGCACACATTTTTAAATGCCGGACGTATAATTCTTTTTGCCGAAAAGGTAAGTTCTTCAACACGGTGGGCACACCAGCCCGAAACTCTGGCTATCGCGAATAAAGGAGTATAAAGTTCTCTTGAAATTTCAAGGCAGGAATATACAAACCCGGAGTAAAAATCGACATTTATGCAAACCACTTTTGTTGATTTTTCACCTTTGAACACCCTGAAAACTTCAGGAGTAATCCTTTCGACAAGTGAATACAATTCAAATTCTTCGAGTCTTCCCTTTTCTATTGCAAGTTCTTTTGCTTTTGCTTTTAAAAGGATAGCCCTGGGGTCTGATATAGTATAGACTGCATGTCCGATCCCATATATTTTGCCGGAAAAGTCATTTGCTTTCTTATTAAGTATCTTTAAAAGATAAGCTTCCACTTCCTCTTCGCTTTTCCAGTCTTTCACATTTGCCTTTATGTTCTCCATCATTTCAAGTACCCTCACATTGGCTCCTCCATGCAAAGGTCCTTTTAATGATCCGATAGCTGAAGTAATTGCTGAATAAATATCTGTTTCTGAAGAACTGGTGACTCTCATTGTAAAGGTGGAATTGTTACCGCCTCCATGTTCCGAATGAAGTACAAGCAAAAGATCCAGAAGATCAGTTTCAAGCTTTGAATACCCTTTACTTTCACCCTTGATCAGATATAGAAAATTCTCAGACGGTGTCAGGTTAAGCTGCGGATGCCTGATAGAGAGCGTCTTTCCTTTATAAAGATGCCTCATGGCCTGGTAAGAATATGCAACAATTGTGGGGAATTTTGCAATAATGTTCAACGATTGCCTGATCATGTTATTAAGAGAAATATCATCAGGCTTTTCATCGAGTATGTATAATCCAAGCACTGATCTGGCAAGAATATTAAGGACATCCTTACCTTTCATCGATAAAATCATGTCTTTAACAAAATCATCAGGCAGTGCGCGCAATGAGGCCAAATGCTCTGAAAACTCCTTAAGTTCCTCCGGGCCAGGAAGTTTCCCTGTCAATAAAAGATAAACTGTTTCGTCGAAACCATGCCGGTTCTCTTTTTGGAAACCAGCTGTAATATCTTCAATATCAATCCCTCTGTAAAATAATTTACCTGGGATAGCCACTACTTTGTTGTCCTCTTTTTTATATCCGACAACATCACCGACATTAGTAAGTCCGACCAGAACACCGGTTCCGTCTGAATTGCGAAGACCGCGTTTCACATCATATTTTTCGAAAAGACCATTTTCAATCTGACACGATCCCCTGGCCAGATCTTCTATTTTTGAAAAGAATGCCTTGTCTTCCATAGTGGATATACTATATTTAGTTAAACCGCTAAATCGCTGATTTATTGCCTAATATGTCCGTTACCTGAGATAATCCATTTAAATGTTGTCAGCGATTCAATACCCATTGGGCCACGAGCATGAAGCTTCTGTGTTGAAATACCTATTTCGGAACCAAGTCCGAATTCACCTCCGTCAGTAAACGCAGTTGAAGTATTTGAATATACTGATGAAGCATCAACAAGCCTGAAAAATATATCCACTCTTTCCTGATTATCAGAAATAATAGCTTCACTGTGTTTTGAACCAAACCGGTCAATATGAGAAACAGCCTCTTCAAACGAGGCTACAGTCTTAACCGCCATTTTATAGGAAAGAAACTCCGTACCGAAGGAATCAATACCGGCTCTTTCAAGCAATTGTGCCGGATATTTCCCCTCCAGCGCCCCGAAAGCTTTTTCATCGGCATAGATAATCACACCGGAATCAGAACAGAGTCCGGTAACGTATGCCAGGTCATCCAGCCTTTTTTCATGAATAATCAGACAGTCCAGAGCATTGCAAACACTGACTCTCCGCGTTTTTGCATTGTTCACCACAAGCCTTCCTGTTTCCCTGTTCCCGAATTCATCAAAATAAGTGTGGCATATTCCGGCGCCGGTTTCTATTACAGGAATTGTGGAATTTCCCCTGACGAAATCTATAAGTTCACGGCTGCCGCGGGGAATAATAAGATCAACATAATTCCGGGCACTTAATAACTGTAAAGTTTCTTCCCTCCCGACTGGTAACAGAACCACAATATTTCTATCTAATCCATATTCCTGAAGGACTTCTCTAATCAGTTTAACAATGGCATTATTAGAATTTATTGCGTCGCTTCCACCCTTAAGAATACAGGCATTGCCCGATTTAAAGCATAAAGAAAAAACATCGAATGTGACATTCGGTCTTGCTTCATAAATTATACCGGCCACACCAAACGGTACCGAGATTTTCCTTATAAACAATCCGTCGGGACGTTTAAATTCATATAGTGTCTTTCCAAGAGGAGAAGGTAAATCTGCAACCTTTTTTAAATCCGACGCAATCCCGTTTATCCTTTCGGCCGACAACAATAATCTGTCGTATTTAGGGTCTGACCGGTCCATCAGATCCAGATCTTTCTTATTTTCAGCAATTATTTGTCCTGCATTTTCAACCGCTGAATCAGCAATTTTTAAAAGTATCTCACTGATGAGAGCCGGTTCAATTGAAATTAAAGACTTACTTGCTTTTAAGACCTCTTTTAAGGTACCTTCCAACGTGTCTTTTAATTGGTCTTTATTTTCTTTAATTTCATCCATCTGAAACCTGTTGCCTTACTTATTCATGAATTAAACGCGGATGCTGTTTTTTATTTCTTCGTTCAAAACCAGATGATTGTAATGAATGAACGGTTTGCCGTGTTTCTGGCCGATTAATTTCCCGGCTTTTTCAGATTCAAATTTAGATTGACCCAACCCGATGTAATTTCCTTCACCATCGAGAATCCTTACAATATCACCGCTTTTAAAGTATCCTTCAATCTTTGTTATTCCAATTAAAAGGAGGCTTGACGCTTTATCACCCAGAAGTGCTTCCCTTGCCCCGTCATTAATATAGACAGCTCCCTTTGCAAAGGTGTCAGAATGGTTGAGCCATTTTCTGACTCCGTTCTTTTTACTGGTATTTGCATGGAAATGAGTAAACGGTACATCTTTACCCCTGACAATATCTGTAATGATTGAGTCCCTGTTACCATTTGCAATATAGACATCGATACCTTCGGATGAAATTTTTTTTGCAGTTGAATATTTTGTAAGCATCCCTCCCCTGCCAAAACCTGATTTAATTGTTGAAATACAATCTTTTACATCACCGGAATCCTGATGGATCTCCCTGATAAGCTCGGCACCCGGAGTGCCAGGATCAGAATTAAATAAACCGTCAACATTTGAAAGGATGAAAAGCGACTGGCAATCCATCATTGAGGAAATAAGACCGGACAATTCATCATTATCCGTAAACATGAGCTCATTAATAGATATTGAATCATTCTCATTTACAATGGGTAATACATTATTATCCAGCATAGCTGATATGCAATTCTTCATGTTCAGGTAATGCCTTCTGTCCCTGAAACTCTCCTTGGTTGCAAGCAGCTGCCCGACCTGCATTCCATATTTGCTGAACAGAAACTGATAATTGGCCATCAGTTTCACCTGACCAATTGATGCCCATATCTGCCGTGAGCTGACGATATCGGTTCTTTTTGAAGGAACAACATCGCCCCTGCCTGCAGCAACTGCACCGGAGGTAACAAGGATCACTTCTTTTCCCTGCTTGCATAAAACAGCCACATCCTCAACCAGACGAAGTATCCTTCCTACATTAAGAGAGCCGTCTTTCCGGGTTATTACATTACTGCCTACTTTGACAGTGATCCTTCCGAATCTCAAATCAACATTAATCAATCTTTTAATATTTATGCTGTTTTTGTTAAATTTTTGCACAAAAATAATGGTTTTTGTGAATACATGACAGTTATCATTAATTTTTTGAGGAATATTATAACCGGAAATCTTATACTGGTGACACGAACAGAAATATTAATTATTTTTAATGCAAAAAGGTAATAACCTGATGC
>CAYPKL010000277.1:0-2647 GCA_964411285.1 uncultured Rikenellaceae bacterium | reverse complement strand
TTTGTCATTCCGAGCGCCAGCGAGGAATCTCCTGACACCAAAACGGGTAATATCCTGATTCTGTAGCGAGGAATCTCCTGACACCAAAACGGGTAATATCCTGATTCCGAAGTGAGGAATCTCATTCACCAAATCCCAGTTCAAATATTTTGTTATTTGCCCTGTTACATTTTGTCTTATTTGCTTTTTTGAATGCTTTTGCTTTTTCTTTTTATTCTATGATATTTTCTTTATTTATACCCTTCAAAAACCTACTTTTGTTATATATTAATATGCTTTAATGGGAAAAATTCATAACGGCCAGAGAATCGGCATCCTTACCGCCGGCGGCGATTGCCCCGGAATAAATGCAGCAATCCGCGGAGTCGGAAAAACAGCCATCGTAAAATACAATATGAAAGTCGTCGGCATCAGCGACGGATTTACCGGATTAATTAATAAGGAATACAGGGAACTCTCAGAAAATGATCTTTCAGGAATACTCACTCTCGGAGGAACAATTCTTGGCACTTCCAGGGAAAAACCGTTTAAAAATGATGGTAAAGGTAAAAATGAAACAAGAAAACCAATTCTCATAAAAGAGCACTATGAACAGATGGGTCTCGATTGCCTTGTTTGTATCGGAGGCAACGGAACCCAGAAAACCGCGTACCTCTTATCACAGGAAGGACTCAACGTAGTCGGCATCCCCAAGACAATCGATAACGACGTATGGGGAACAGATCTGACCTTTGGTTTCGATTCGGCAGTCAATATAGCAACAGAGGCAATAGACAGACTCCATTCAACAGCCAATTCACATAAAAGGATCATGGTGATCGAACTTATGGGACATAATGCCGGATGGATATCATTGTACTCTGGTATTGCAGGTGGAGGAGACGTTATACTTATCCCCGAGATCCCATATGATGAAAAGAAAATTTCGGAATACCTGGTGAACCGTTTCAGGGAAAACAAAGCTTACTCCATAATGGTTATTGCCGAAGGGATAAAAACACCGGGAAAAGAGGAATCGGCCGCACATTATTTATGCAGGAGGATATTTGAACTGACCGGAATAGAAGCCAGGGAGACAGTTCTCGGTTATATACAGCGCGGAGGCACACCCTCCCCTATGGACAGGGTGCTTGCAACACGCTACGGATCATCTGCTGCCGACATGATAGCAAGAAAGGAATATGGGAAGATGGTCGCCCTCAGAAACAACGAGATAACATCCGTTCCGCTGGAAGATGTTGCAGGCAGGTTGAAGCTTGTTGAACCGGACAATCCCCTGGTAGTTAAAGCCAGAAATTTTGGAACCAGTTTTGGTGATTGATATATATTCAGAGGTTGAATCACCTCTCCCCAAACCCCTCTCCCAAGTGAGAGGGGCTTCGCTTCCCCCTCGCTCCCGGGAGAGGGGGATAAGAGGGGGTGAGGTAAAGAAAAGATTACTTTTACATCAAACAATATGAAGAAGCTTATTTTTGTCAGGCACGGCAGGGCTGAAGAACCCGCTTCAGCGTTCCCCGATTTCGAGAGATCGCTTACCACCAAAGGGAAGACCATTTCTGAACAGATGGCATCCCTTCTTCTTGAAAAAGAGAAAAAACCGGGATTGTTTATAAGCAGTCCGGCTTTCAGGGCTTACGAAACAGCCCTTATCTTCGCACGGGTATTTGATTTCAGTCCCGACAAAATAGTGATGAAAAGCAACCTTTATTACAAATCAGGACTTAGCTCTTTTGCCGAAATTATCGAAAGCGTTGATAATAAGATAGATAGCATTATCTTATTTGGACATAATCCTTCATTCACTGAAGTGCCCGACAAGCTCTCAAGAGATGGTTGCGATTTTCTTCCGAAAAGCGGTATTGTATGTATCTCCTTCAAAAGCGACACATGGAAAGGCATCGTTCATGATAAGGGGAAGCTTGAGTATTTCCTTAAACCTGAAAAACATGACTGATAAAACCTACATACCTAAGGAAATAAGCTGGCTCTCTTTTAATGGACGCGTCCTTCAGGAAGCAGAAAATAAGGATGTTCCTCTGTTTGAACGATTTAAGTTTCTTGGCATCTATTCCAACAACCTTGATGAGTACTTCAGGGTGAGGGTTGCAACACTCAGAAGACTCTCGGAGTTTGGCTCAAAATCAAAAGATGTGCTTGGCTACAGCCCGAAGGCAACACTAAAAAAAATAAGTGAAATTGTCCTGGAACAGAATACGAAGTTTGAAAAGATATATGCCGGACTGCTTCAGGAGCTTGCCAAACATAAGATACACATCATCAACGAAAAAGAGTTAAATAAGGAGCAGGCTGAGTTCGTCAGGGATTATTTTACAAGGGAGGTCCGGACAAGGCTTATGCCTTTCATGATTGAAAAAGACGCTTTACTTCCCAATCTCACAGATGATGGTATCTACTTTGCAATATACCTGCTGAAGAAGGAGACGCGTAAGAAACGGTTTGCCCTTCTTGAAATTCCCTCCCAGGTTCTTCCCCGGTTTATAATGCTGCCTGACAGGGATGACGGAAAGTATGTAATATTCCTTGACGATATCATCAGGTTCGGATTGAAAGATATCTTTTTCATTTTTGACTTCAATGAGATACAGGCCTACACAATAAAGCTTACAAAAGACGCTGAGCTTGAAAT
>CAYPKL010000276.1:0-5684 GCA_964411285.1 uncultured Rikenellaceae bacterium | reverse complement strand
GGTAAACGGTTTATTGGAATTAATGAATTTATTGGCTATCTGCACGCAGGCAAATCAGGGAAATGGACCGATGACGGGAAAAAACTAAAAATTGATCTTGATTATGACCCTCATTACTGCATGGATTTCGGAAAACGTTCAACTGTATGGAAACTTGAGTTTTCCGACTGGCTTTTAAAAGAATCAGGGTATGTAATCTCCGTAAAAGTAGATGGTAAAACTTCAGCATTAAGGGAAAATGAAGTAACAATACCAAAGGGAACAGGAATGCATAGCATAGAGATTGATTTCAGCAGTCAGCCCAGGTAAAAACACATTTTTCCCGCAGATCTCGCAGATATACGCAGATATAAGCTTATAAGACAGAACTTAACTGGTTACTCTGAGAAATACAGCCATACCTCAGGATGCATCGTGTATAACCTGTATTTTTCACCATTGAAAACCATTACCGGACTTGAGTGATCACCCTCCACAACCGGATTTTTGGGGTATTTTATCCAGTGGATCAGATCCTCCGACATTGCAACATTTGATGTCCATATTGAGCTGGCCCCCGGATCGGACCATCCTGCATCAGAGGTCCCATGATAGTACATATAAAATTTACCATTGAACCTGACCACCTGGTTGTTAGCGACTGCACCTGAATCGTAGTTGCCGGGTCCCTTTTTGAGGACAGGTTCATCCTGGATATTTGTCCAGTTAAGATGGTCGTCTGATTCTGCAATCCAGACCCCTTCGTCATTCCTTTCATAAAAGAGGTGCCATTTTCCGTTCTCTATCAGGATTGAAGGTGTGCCATAAGGACCCGGAACAGTATCCCCTTTAGTTGTAATGATCTTCAGGTCTCCCTGATCTTCCCAGTTGATTCCGTCGTCAGAAATAAGGAGGTGGGCAATATCTTTCCTTCCTTCGGCGAACATATAAAATTTGTTTTCCAGTTTGAATACGAACATGTCTTCGGTCCACCTTTTATTAAATACCGGATTTCCTACATACCTGGTCCAGTTTATTCCATCAGGAGATGTAGCATAACCAAGATATTTTGTAACGGTATCTGCACCATTATATCCGGTGTACCACATCTTGTAGATCCCGTTATCAATAAGTATAAAACCACGTTCACGGATCATTTTATCCCAGGTTTCCTGACCTGTCCCCTTAAACACAGGATTCTGTTCATAAGGAGTGAATCCGACAATCTCTTTAGGGAAATCTTCTTGGCCTTTGGTTCCTGAGTCCGGTTTGGCCTTTTGCCTGCATGAGGCCATAAACAAAACTGATGCAACAATAACAATTGTGATCAAACGAGTTTTTTCCATGGTTTTTATATTCA
Organism: uncultured Rikenellaceae bacterium; assembly: GCA_964411285.1. Taxonomy (GTDB): domain Bacteria; phylum Bacteroidota; class Bacteroidia; order Bacteroidales; family VadinHA17; genus LD21. Next base: position 4,345 of record CAYPKL010000276.1, on the reverse strand, counting down.
ATAAAGGAGGTTTTCTAAATACCAATATAGTAAAGGTTTACATTAAATATGCTCAAGTATGCTATTTAAATGGAGTGGCAAGATAACCTTCGATATCTGTCCAGTGTGTGAGCATGACCTTTCTCTTGGTTTTCAGCTGATTAATAATATCAGGTCCCAGTACAAAGGTATCCTCGGGAAATGGAGGACGGGCGGTATAGAAAAGATCCATTCCTCCTGATTCAAGCAAGCTGATCAGTTCCTGCGTATTATCAAGTTCCCTTCTCATTAGCTCATTGTAATCAAGAAGATCCAGGTCACCTGTCCATGTAGGAACCTTATCGGGTCTGTGGACCGGTCCGGCGAGAATCTCCCTGTTACGGTTACGTATTATCTGTGCATCATTGAAATGTCCGCAGGTGGTAATGACACAGGCATACATTCTAAGCGCTCTGGCCAGATCATTAAGGAATTTTTGTTCAGGAGCATTTTTTACCTTTTCGATCAGTGCGCTGACCCTTTTAATATCCCCGGCAAGGTTATCTACAGCATTAATTGGCAATTCTCTGTTCCCTCCATGAATATCCATATAGTCATTCCGGGCTTCTTCTGTTGAAATATTAAATACGTGCGGCAGAAAGCTCTTTTCTTCCTCCGGAGTAAGCCGTTGGGGGGCAAATACCAATGGGCGGGTAATGTGCCTGGCAGATATGCCCCAGTAGAGAGGATCCATGCCGCGTAATGCAGCGCTACTTCTTGTCAATGCCTGATCGAATTGCAGAAAAGAATTGAAAAGAATTTCTGCATTCTCCTCGCCTCCCCACCTTGTACATAATTTCCGGAGAGCTTTCAAAGCATTGATCTCACCTTCTCCGACAGGATCTTTGAAATTTTCTTCAATGATGTCAACAACTTTTTCAATGGTTTCAAGGCGTTCATGACCTCTGCTATATGATGTCTGGAAACTTAACACATAAGTTTGAGGAGCTGATCCCTCCGGCCGGCCTAATGTTCGTAAAATGTTCAGTGGATTAATTATGCCCCGGACCGGATAGGCAAACATTGTTGATATGCTTTTGACAGGAGGAGTATTCCTGCCTTCAAGGAAGCATTTATCAGGCAGTTTTGTTGCCAGATCTTCACTTTCTGAATCGGTAAACATTCCCTTGAAATAGATGTCAACATCATGGCCTGTTTTCCGTGCACCCTCTTTATAGACGTTAAGCATTGCGGTTATTACCTCGCTTTTATTAATATTCTTGCAGGCTGATGGACCATTTGGTCCCGAGTACAGCCAGTCTTCCCAGCAGAAGCCCGAGCCGGCATCGTTCATACTGAAATATAAAGTACGTATCTCAGGGACATTTTTAAAGAGCTGTTCTACCATATTCCGGTACATTTCTATTGTTTCCGGTTTGTGAAAGCATGGTGCAAATTCCTTTTGTACACTCCTGCGAGGGTGATCCACGCGGGGCCCCCTCAGATCGGGATACTTTTCAAAGAAAGCTTCAGGAAGAAATCGAGGTTCGTTGCTTCTGAAAGATGCGGATAACCCAAGTTCCTTCAGTATGCCTGCCTTGTAAAGCAATAGCTGCCGGTTCTTTGTAACGAAATCTGCCGGGAAGAATGGGATAAGCTTTGCATCGGGGAAAAATGCAGCCACGCTGCGGTTATATGATGCATATTCATGCCAGTCGCAACTATTTGCAGGAATTTCGTAGTCTGATTTTTCAGCAGGGGAATTAATGCAGATATCCACTCTTCCAAATGGTTTCAGACGTGCCATCTGTTTTGCATACTCTCTGAATTCCTGTTGCCCCTCTCCTGTGCTGTAGACGACGAATATATTATTGTCCGAAGCCGGTTTCTGTCCTTTTAATGGCAGCAGGCAAGGGGTGGCAGAAGAGAGAAACAGTATCCATATTGCTGTTAACCTGATGAATATCTTCATATGTTTTTTATTATGGTTTGGTCAAAATTGCTATTGTTTTCCGTTTGTGCCTGGTTAAGTGATCTTGTGGATGGTCATACATTAAAAAATACGACATTGAAAGTAATTTAAGTATTATTGCAAATATAATAATTTAATGAAAGTAATTTATTTGGAATTATTTATATATCCTTTTGATTATTTATTATTTTTGTCAGGAATAAATTTAAATACCGTATAAAATAATGAAAAAGCTGAAAGTGATTTTGTTAATCTGGACTCTGTTGTTTTCATTTGGTTCTGCATATTCTCAAAAAGCGATCTTTCTTCATCATTCAACCGGTGAAAATGTTTATACGGTAGGCGATGTGCCTGGTTATATTGAAACCTTCAATAAGGTTGAAGGTAAAAAGCTTGAGGTGAAAGAGATGAGTTATCCCAACGACCCGTGGCCATGGAGCAATTATCCGTATGATTACTGGAAACTGTGGATTGACGGATCCTGCAAATCAGGAAATCCAAACATTGAATGCATCAAAGGACTTGCCTCAAAATATGACCTTATTATTTTTAAGCATTGTTTCCCGGGAGCTGATATCAAGCCAAATACCGGAAAACCGGACATTACATCGGAAGTGAAAACGCTTGAAAATTATAAAGAGCAATACAGGGCTTTAAGAACTTTGTTTGATTCTTATCCCGGCACCAGGTTTATGGTATGGACGCTGGTTCCCCTTCATCGGCTGGATACGTCGCCGGAGTCCGCCGGGAGGGCATGGGAATTTGTAACATGGGTTAAAAACGAATGGCTCAGAGAGGATAAAAAATCCCACCCGAATATTTATATTTTTGACTTCTTCAGCCTTGTTGCAGAGCTCAATGCAAAGCCGTCAAATGGCGTCAGATATTGCCTTAAATATGACTATGAAGGGAGCCATACAGACTCTGATTCACATCCGAATGCAGCAGCTAATAAATATGCAGCGCCCCTTTTTGCCAAAGCTATTGAGGAGGTTTTTTATAAATGAAGATATTTACAAATGGATTTCAAGGCTTTTCTTAAGTAATTTGCTAAATCTGTAATCAATATTTCCGGACGTGCCGCGATAAATTATATTGGGAAGAAAAGCAGAAATAAGCATTTGTCGGGTCAGTCACCTGCATTTATTTCAACTTCAGCTTGCAGGATTTCACCTGAATCGGATATCCCAACAACCCTGACGACAAAGCAACCCTTAACATCCCCGGTATAAAACTGAACTGAAGATTCCCCTGAACTGTCAGCCTTTACGCAAGGTTCCCAATAAAGCAGGTATCTGAAATCAGGAATTCTGTCACTTTGAATGGATGGTTTATAATCAGGAGAAAAGAATTTCCATTTACTGGCATCGGCAACAGGGTATGTAAATCTGGTCATTGAAGGCATGATTCTGACACTGTTGAAATCAGCCTTATTTGTATGAATATCGATAATCCCTCCGAATGTAAAATCTTTGTAATAATAGGTATTTGGAAGTACTGCTATCTGATCAATTTCCTGAACAGGGATATTTGCAATCTCATAATAATCATCATAAGGTACCCCATCAATAAATACACCAGGCTTTTCAGTAATATATAGCAGGGTTTGTGGATCAATGATTGTAAAAGTAAATTTCTTCCTTCTTTTTTCAAGTTTTACAGATGGAGTCAGCTCATAAAAGTATTCACCGATCGAATCTAACCTTATATAATCTTTCATTCTGATTAACTGGGAAGGTTTTGAATAAAACACGGTGCTGTCGTAATGTAAAGAAACAGGAGTCTTTTCGGTGAAGTTTTGTTTCTTAAATCTGTTCTGCAGCTGGTAATAAACAAATTTCTCATTAAGATAGGAGAAAGCTGCATGGTTATAGATGCACGCAAATTTTCTCAAAGGATCCACTGAACGGTTCCAGAAACCATCCTCAATCTCGATCCTGAAATCCGGATCCGGTAAAGTAATAATAACATCCTGTTCTCCTTCTTTTGGTTTCAGCAGGAAATCAAATTTGCCTTTAGAGGTTGTTACACTGCTGCTTAGATCGGTTCCTTTCCCGGGAAGGGATAATGTGACCAATGCTTTGGGAATAGTATTACCTGATAGGTCATAGAGCCAGCCTGATAATCTGATTCCCTTGTAATCGGGAAGATATTCAATACTTCCGGGAATACCAGAAGATGTGTGCTTTGTACTCTCAATGGTGTCAAAAAGAGGTGGTTCCTTATGGTTCACTGAGATGGAGAAAGAGCCCATTAGTTTCTCTTTTTCAGTGCTGTCTGTTCTTATTATCAGCCTGACAGCATCCCGCAGGTTATAATTACGCTTGTCAGAGATCACTTCGAGTGTAGGGGATTTTTTAACTTTCATTTTCAGTTTCCCGGCTACAGCAGCATCACTGTTTATTTTCAGGTTAA
>CAYPKL010000275.1:0-4057 GCA_964411285.1 uncultured Rikenellaceae bacterium | reverse complement strand
GGTGACCCGCAGAACCCTACTCTTGGACATAATTATGATGCCTGGGCAGCTGAGTTTCCTGATGTAAAATATGTTGACAGGACATTTGGAACCTTTGGCAGAACTCTTATTTATCCTACAAAAAACGACCTTTTGTTTTATTCAGATAAGTTTCAGACGGACAAACTTTATGATATTATTGAAAATGCAGACTACATGATCAATGTGGCAAATCTCAAGCCACATACCGGTACAGGCATTACTCTCACTGCAAAGAATCATTTTGGTTCCCAGTCCCGGACAGGAGCCTACCATCTTCATTATTCCCATATTTGTCAGTTAGAAAGCAAACCTCCTACCAATGCAGGGTACCATAAGTATCGTGTTCTTGTGGATCTTATGGGCAGCAAATACCTCGGACGAAACACTCTGCTCTATGTTATTGACGGCTTATATTCAGGCGGATCAAATGAAGGAGGACCTCCTGTCAGATATTACATGGCTCCTTTTAACGGCAACTGGAGCAGCTCGATATTCATATCGCAGGATCAGGTCGCACTTGAATCTGTTTGTTATGATTTTCTAAGATCTGAGTGGAATGGAACATACACTCATGATCCTTCCAATAATAGTCTTGAAACATGGCCAAATATAAATGGGGTGGATGATTATCTCCATCAGGCTGCTGATTCGGTTAACTGGCCGAAGGGAATCACCTACGATCCGGATAACAGCGGTAAAGCTTTATCCAGCCTGGGAGTTCATGAACACTGGAATAACCCTGTAAATAAACAATACTCCCGTAATCTTGGTAAATCATATGGGATAGAATTAATTTCCATTCCCAAAAAGATTACGGGAAAGGATGCTCCCGGAATGGTCGCTCAAACAGTTATCTCTGTACCGGATAAAGCTGCAGCCATCGACACCCAGGCAAAGACTACTACCCAAATAACATCAGGCCTGAAAATCACTTCTGTTGTCAAACGTTCATTCGGCGAAGGATTCAAAGGGAAGAAATTTTATGCGGCTGTTTTGGATGATAATGATGGAAAATATTTTTTGACGGATGCGGGAATTGTTAAAGGAAGAGCCTTTACAGTACTAAAAGAAAACCTCATCATACCTCCTGAGAACCTGAAATATTTTGTATATGAATTATCTGACAACGGACCACAATTCTGGATAGCAACACCTCAGGGTGCAGTTGCAACTTCAGCCCAAAGGGATAACGAGTTTAATTATGTAACCATTTACAATACTTCAAATTCTGGCATCCTGAGCAATGATGTTTTATCGGTTGCTGTTGGAAGAAATCAATTGCTCTGGTTCGGAACCGATAAAGGGATTTCAGCATTTTACAAGAACAAATGGCTCACCCCGGAATATCAGAAACAATATCCTGAAAGCCTGTTTAAAAATTATCCTGTAACCGCTATGGCAGCCAGTATCTATGGCGACTCTCTTTATGTGGCAACTGCGGGGAGAGGTGTTTCAAGATTCTTCAAAAATAATGTGGATGGGATTTCCGGGGCTTCTGAATATGCAAAATGGGGACCTATAGAATTGCCTTCGGATTCAGTCTATAGTATTTGTATCACTAAAGACGGGAGCCAGTGGATTGGTACATCCAGGGGAACTGCCAGACATACCGGAAATAACACGATTGAAAACTGGACCGTTTATAATACTAAAAACGGACTCGTTAATAACTTCGTTCAGGCTATTGCTGCTGAACCTTTTGGAAAAAATATCTGGTTTGGTACAAAAGGCGGAGTATCTGTTTTTGATGGCACCGGGTGGACCTCTTTCACTATAGACGATGGACTGATCAGTAATAATATTTTATTTATTATGACTGATAAAAACGGAATTGTATATTTAGGTACCGATAACGGGCTGATGATTTATAATTTCGGACAGTTAACATGCTATATGTGACTTCAACCCTCAGTGAATTCATTGCAGGTTAAGGTTCCTGAATTGTAATTTATCTTACGTAAGCCGTTGATCAATGGAATGCATAATCAACCTTGATCATGAAGCTGTTCTTTGGAAAAATCCTGAAGAGATCGGATAACTGGCCCCCGAGAGACTGATCATATATCGATTCGCCCCATGGCGCCAGCGGATTCATCTCATCCCTTCCGTTCCTTGAATGGCTCCATACGAAATAGATAGTTGAACCGGGTCTGTATTCCCACCTGGCAACAAAATTCGACTGCAGATTTTTATAATTAAAGTCTCTCTTTTTAGGGTACCCGGGAAAATCTGTCATGTAATCAGGATTGGAAAGGATGCTGAAGTTTTCATACCTGCCTTTTGCGACAAAGAATTGTGTATAGAGCTGAAGGGAGAATTTGCTGGAAAATGTTAGTGAGCCGCGCAGTGTAAGATCCAGTGACCTGGTATCGCGAATTCCGAATACGGGAACGTAATATTGTCCGGGTTTATATTCTGTTACATCTGTCAGGATTTCATCAAGCATTCCCTTATCGTCAAAAGCCACAAAATCATCGATATCTAGATTATCAGGGGAAGCAGAAGCATTACCTATCTTCCAGACGTTGTTATCATTCATAAAGGATTCGTTTGATGCCCAGGCAGTTTTATTTGATTCCCAGTTTCCTTTTAAATTAGCCTGGAATGACAGCCTTGTCCCTGTATTCAGAATACTTTGAAAATCTGCAGTATATTCGCTGCCTTTATTGTCATATTTTTTAACTGTCAATTTTGGCGTTACCTTCCAGTTTCTCCTTTCGTCGGTATTGAATTCCCCGGATAACTCAACACCTATTGGTTTAGCCCATATTCCTAGGCCTCTTGTTTCCCAAAGATCATAACCTCCAAGAAGATCGTTAAATTTGCTGCCGATTTTAATCGTTCTGAATTTCTTTGTTATAAGAATTGAACTAAGATTTATGTTCCCACCCATATTGTACAATTCCAGATATGAATAACGTTTTGTATAATAGAGACTTAGGTCTCCTCTCTGGAATGAACCGAATGATTTTCCTTCTTTAATCTTATAGTTCAGGTTTGCCCATATCTGGTACCAGTTCTGTTCAAAACTGATCCAGCCGATATCATTAGGATTAAATTTATCGGTGAACATCAACAGGGTGAAATGTCCGTCAATTATTCCCTGTCTTTTTCTGAGCACAAGGCCGCTCATAAATCCTTCCTCTCCTTTTTTACCAGCAATAAGTGGATTTCTGTCGGAAAATGCCACGATACCTTCAAAACCGTATTTGTTATTATTGAACCTCAGGTCCCAGTCAATCCCTCCCGTCGTACTTTGCCAGCCTGTGCCTGATTCTCCGGGGCTATGATAATAAGTAAATATTCCTCCCATTGATGAGTAATGGCCCAATGTCTGGCTTGCACGCAGAACAGCATAATTATTTGAAGGATTAAAATCCTTTCCTGCTGTTGTCCCCAACAGCCCGAACGATAATCCTTTTTCTGAATGTCCCGACAACTTGGCAGCTGCAATTATTGGTTCATTAGCACCCAACCTTCGTGAATAAAAAAGCCGGCTGTTTCCTATGCCGAATTTGAAGATATCAGCTCCTTCAAGGAAGAAAGGGCGTTTTTCGGCAAAAAAGGTTTCAAAAGCAGTAAGATTCAATACTGCAGGATCTGCTTCGACTTGTCCAAAGTCGGGACTTAATGTAGCATCAAGCATGGCATTTGGTCCCAATCCAAGTTTTATGTCACCGCCTGCATCATATTTCATTCTGTGGTCAGCCTGACCCGGCTTTTTGGCATTTTCAAAAATGTCCAAACCTGTAAGAAGGTATGGTCTCACCTGTATGTTGCGTCGTGGATCAAGACCTTTAATTTCAGTAATCAGGCCATAGCCTGACACAAGATTGGTTCTTTCATTCCGGGGAATGTAAGGCCATTCGGAGACCTCTCCCAGCCGTGGAATTCGTCTTTTGAAATGAATACCCCAGTTCTGTAATTCATTTCTGGAATAGCGAAGCATGCTGTACGGAATCCTTATTTCAACTATCCATCCCTCCTCACTGGTGCTGACATCCGAGTACCATATGGCATCCCATGAAGGATCAAG
>CAYPKL010000274.1:0-6559 GCA_964411285.1 uncultured Rikenellaceae bacterium | reverse complement strand
AATGGATGTAAAACTATGTCAAATGAGATAAGCATAGGTGGTACAAAAACAATTTTGGTATATCCTAATCCTGCAAAGGGATCGTTTAATATCAGCCTCATTGATGTTCCCCCAGGCAAAGCCAGTATCAGAATTTGTAATTCTTCCGGTACAGAAGTAATGAACCTCAATACTGAAATATCAGATTCTGATTTATCCAAAGAAATCTCAACCAGCAACTTCGATAAAGGATTTTATTTGGTACAGGTGACAGTTAACGATATTTATTTATATATTGTAAAAATTATGGTTATTAAATAGATAATACGATGAGACAAATAAAAACTTACAGCAAAGGTTTCATTTCGTGTTTTATTCTCCTTTTACTGTTTCAAATAAATTTACAGTCACAAAGTTTAAACAATAAATTCTCAGGGCAATATCATTGGTTTATTGGTGTTAGCGGAGGTCCGGCACAAACTAATATTTCAAATAATGTAACTTCTGTTATATCCGAGGTTGTTATGACAAAGAAAAATTTGTATTGTCTCTCAGTAGATGCGGGGTATTTCTTTTCAAAATACTTTGGGTTATCAACCGGCATAGGATTGAGTCCCTATTTTACTCAGTTATCTTTGGATAGTTATTCAAATAGTCTGGATACCATTGATTCAGAAAATGAAAATTATGAAAGAAGAATTTCGGGTAAAAATATTAATGAGACTCAAAAAATATATTTTCTCGAAATACCTGTAATGCTCAATTTTCAATGTCCTTTTAGTAAGGCAATTGGATTCTATCTTCAAAGCGGTATTAATCTGGCAATTCCTGTTAGTAAAAATTATTCAAGTTCAGGTACTTTTACATATTCAGGGTACTATCCTGCTTATAATGTTCTTCTAAAAGATATACCATATGAAGGATTCAAAAGCAATGTGAATAATGACATAAGCGGAAAATTGAAAGTGAAAACTATTAATCCTGAATTAGTTGCGTCAGGAGGCTTTTATTTTTGTACTGAAAAGCAATATCAGGTTTCAGTTGGCTTTTTTTATAAAAAGATGCTTTCAGATATTTCAGCATACCCTCCTGTCGGGTCTTTCCAGCTTTCTACACATGAGAATCAGTTAAGAAGCTTTATGGAGGGCAGTGAAAAGGCTACTGCGAGTTCAATAGGTATTTTAGTTTCTTTGAGATACTATATTAAATAGATAGTGCTTCCTTATTGATTATTCCATATACCGGAAGTCGAAAGCTGAAAAGTTATTAATGAAAATAGCAAAAGCCAAAAGTAAGCAGCCGGATTGATCTTTTTGGCTCTCTTAAGGGTGGTGGCGTAACATCATATACCGTAGCTCCGTTCAAAAGAGTTGTCAGGAAACTCTAACCGGCATGAGGTCTTCTGAGTGTCAGCCTCATTCCGAACTAATCTTTGAATTTCAGAATATAATTTACCGGACTCACTCCTCCAAAAAAATTGTACCCTGAGGTAACATATAAATAAGCAGGCTTATTATTGAGCAGTAAAACCTGTGGCCGCTCAAATTTGATTATATTCCCGGCATAGTGATTAACTGCATTTTTAAGTCTTTCTTTTCCAAGGTATATTTCAGGTAAATGAAAACCCTGCTCCTTATCTGAAAAATGAATACCATCGTCCGACTTCCATAATATTCCACCACCTTTTTCAATTATCCCGTGATTATCAGTAGTAAGCAAACAGATCTTGTTATTGTAAATGAACGCATAACCATCCTCTACTGCCTGATCATTATCTGTAACCGGATCAGGAAATTGATGATATGGTCCTGTAAGTTGATCTGAGATGGCCAATCCCATTTTTCCTCCTGCCGATTTAAAGTAGAGGAAGAACCGGCCATCAGGATGCTGAAGAAAGGCGGGATTGTTCACCCCATTCGGGGATTTATAATTCCAGTATGCAGGATCATCAGGGGGAGCAAGAATTTTCCCATCATCTCCTACCCTCTTCCACGGACCATAAAGAGATTCCGAAACAGCCATTCCGATACATTGGTTGGAAGGATGTGGAGGCTGGTTTGGATTGTTATTCCCTATATAAAGTAATACATATTTATCACCATCTTTATGAATTGCCGGATTATGAACGGATGTTTTGTCCCATGTATTTTTACCGGTTCCTTTAAGAGCAACATCAGAATATGCAAAAGGGCCCTCAGGAGAATTACCAATATAATGAGCAATCTCACTTTGTGAACGCCAGCCAGGTTCAACCTTTGATCCCGGCCACCTTTCAACAAACAGATGGATCTTGTTATCAGGCCCAGCAATGGGCGAACATCCCCATATTACATATCCCGGTTCAGATACTGTAACTCCTGAATATTCATAATGGTCTGCAAATGATCCTGCTGTAGTGATTTGTGCCTGCATTGGTTCCGGCCATGGATCTCCAGGGAAAGGACGGGAAATTTTTGTTGCTTTATCAAGAGGCGATTTTGATCCAACCGATTTGAGATAATTCCCCAGCTCTATTGCCAGTTTTTCAGTTAATACAGGGTTTGAAGAGGATAAGTCATTACTTTCACTTATGTCGTCGGGGATATTGTATAACTCAATTTTTCCGTCAAGATACCAGTATATTAGTTTCCAGTCGCCTTTTCTGATCACACTGTAAGGTTCAGAACCGTAATTGTGTGGAAAATGCCAGAAAAAGCTTCTTTCAGAAGTATTGACTCTTTCCCCCTTAAGCATCGGAACGAAGCTTAATCCATCTATTTTGCCACCGACCTGATCATACTTTTTCATACCTGCCATTTCAAGTATTGACGGGAAAAAATCCTCAATTATCAGAGGCTCATTGCATTCGGTCCCGGCTTTGACAACTCCGGGCCATTTAACTATCATAGGATCGCGTATGCCCCCTTCGTAAGGATCGATTTTATGTCCGCGGAGCGGTAAATTTTGAGGACATTGCGATGGAGCTCCATTATCAGACATGAAGATTACAACGGTGTTTTTTTCAATACCGAGTTGTTTTACTTTTTCCATTATATCGCCCAGTGATTTATCCATACTTTCTATCATAGATGCGAGAGTCGCTTCAAAATCTGTTAGTCCCAGGTCAATATATTTTTGATAAAACCGGTCATCCTTTTCCCATGGAGCATGCACAGCATAATGCGACATGTAAAGATAAAAAGGGGATCCCTTCTTAACAGCTTTTTCCATTTCAGACAGTGCTTCAATAGTAAGAGCTTCATTAAGATAGATATCTTTCCCATGATACTTTTCTAATCCGGGCACATCCCATCTTAAATCATCAACTCTCCATTTTGCACTGTAATTATATTTCCCATAGTAGGAGCCTGGACCTCCGGCTGCATGTCCGGCAATATTCACATCAAATCCCAGGTAAAGAGGATTTTCCCCGGGAGTACCTTTTGCTCCCCAGTGCGCCTTGCCTGCATGAATTGTGGTATATCCCGCTTCTTTTAAAAACATTGGTAATGTTTTTACATACCTGGTATTCTCTATACCCTGAACTGCGGATATTCCATTTACGTTCCATGCAGGAATTTCCAGAATTCTGTGATTCTGATCTGGAGAAACATTCTTTGATAAAGTCCAGTTTGTAACTCCATGGCGTGCAGCATTCATTCCGGTCATAAGACTGACCCGGGTGGGAGAGGAAAGGGGACAGGCATAGGCCTGCGTGAATTTCATGCCCTGGGAAGCCAGTATCTCCATATTGGGTGTCTGGTAACGTTCGTTTAGCACCGTTTTTTCTTTCCAGAAAGGAACAGATGTTTCCTGCCATCCCATATCATCAACCAGAAAGAAAATAATATTGGGCTTTTCGTAATTAATCTGGAGACAGCCTGAAAGACCTCCGGCTGCAGCTGCAATGCAAAGACTTACTTTATTCATTTTTATTTATTTTGTTCATATTTTTTTGTTCATCTATTTTATTATGTTATCTGAATATAGGACCTTTACCATTAGTTTCATTTTCTGCTGTACTGAGAACATTAAATGTCATACTCGTACCGCAAGCCATAATCAGCTTTCCACAATTGTTAATCTTGAAATACTCGTGGGCTTTCTCTAAAGCTTCTTTCTGATGAGGTTTTATCTGCCGGTCGGTAATTCTTGACTATTCGGCATGAACTCCGGACTCCAGTTTATCCCAGTCCACTGATGCTTCCTGTAAATCATATAGATTTATTCTTTTTACGGGTGGATTTTGGTTCTTTAACCTGATTAATTCATAAACTCAAAATAAAGCATAAAAATTGACTTTTGCGTTTATTTTTATTCTCCCATTATTGGAAAAAGTACTCGGCTGAAAAGGAATTTGAATTCAACTCTCTAAAAAAAACATATATCAATGAAATAGATGTCAGGTACGGATCCAGAGGGAAAAATTATAACACACGGATCCATAGGGGAATTGATCAACAAACATTACAGGTATGTAATGGAAATAATTGATGACATGAAGGGTCAAAACCAATACAAAGGTCTTGAAAAATCCTACTCCAAAATCCTATCCAAATACAAAACCACTTACAGTAAGATTGTAAGTGGTTGATTTTCTAATCAGACAGAACCTTTACCAGTTCTATTCCTTCTTTTTTGCCAAGATTCCGGGAATAGTTTTTATTCGCAGGATTGTCCCAATGTTCGTGTACACCAAGGCTTGGAATAGGAACTCCACTATTGTCCGGATCATAAATTATTCCTTTAGGCCAGTATTTCGAGGTGGCAGCCTGGTGAAGGTAATCATCAACTCCCTGTGCCATGTTAGGCCGGTTTTTCCATTCAGGAGCTCCGACACTTGCTTCATATCTAAGAAAATCGAAACAAACTGACTCAAGGGCAACCTGGTCCTGAGACAAGAATATTGAACTGGGCCAATCGTTATTGAATGGTTCCATTTCCCACTTTACCGGAGTCTCGATCGCTTCAACACCTCCCCATAAACCATCCACTATATTGAGCATTGTATTTCTGCCCAGGTACTTACTTCCCATCAGATCTACCTGAACGCGGTACATACAATAGTCAGGCCGGACCGGCTTATCGTTCCTTTCACCTAAGAGACCAGGGTGCAAATGACCTGCTGATTCAGTTGTAACCGATCCGAAATGGTTCTTTGCCATAAGAGTTATCCCTGCACATCCATGAGCTTTCAGGGCAGGGATGTTAATAATATAGTCGGAATTCTGCATTGCCGTATAAAGACAGTTAGTCCTGGTTTTGATTATGGCCCCTTTATCTGAATAGAAGATTACCGGGATTGTTTCAGGTTTAAGAAATGTTCTTCCGTATGATTCATTGGCCTTTATCTTATCTCCGTAGATCACATCCGGAAACTGGTTGTGAAGCAATGTGTAATTATCGGAATAAATATGAGCCAATGGATCTGCAACTATAATTTTATTCTGGGGTATTCCAGCTTCATATACCAGTTGTTTAATTACCGATAAGATGACCTGGGGGCAAGTTTCCGAATAGCCAAGCGAGCTTTCCCTTCTGGACAAGTCGCTTCCGGTGTTCCAGCTTCCACACCCCTGGTTGATTTTGATGAAAATAGTTTCACCGTTAAAATAGCCACGGTCACCTTTCCCCTTTTGCTTGTTAAAATACCTGAATATGTCATCCCATGCCTTCTTCAGATTTTTCTTATCAGCAATATTGCGGATTCCTTCTGCAATCATTTTATCAATAACCTGCTGGTTATTGTTTTTTTCAAGAAAATATCCGTCATCCTTTACCACGTCGTTAGTACAGTTTTCATTTGTGGCGTTTGGATCCCATGCCCAGACAACACGACCCGGCACAATTCCCTGTGCGACACCAAAGGGTGCATTCGGTAAATGAACCAAAGGCTTCCTCTCATCATTGGCATAGAGAATGCCGGAATGGTATGCGAAGAAGATAATTGAAACCACAGTAAGCATTAATAATGTACTAAAAGCGACCAGATATTTCTTACTTCTGATATTCTTTATCAGGATCTTCGCGGATGCTGATATTCCTGTTATTCCTAATAGCCATATCACAAGACCTGACATCAGCGGATAAGCCACCTTCATACAAGGATAAGTTGCCCGCTGAGGCTTAGGTATGACACGGACCAGGAACCAGAATAGCGCGACCAGACCTAAAACAACAGGAAGTAATCTTTTTAGAAACCTTTGATTATTAAATACTTTATTAATACCTGCAACTTTTAATTCCAGCTTATGATGAATCATTTCCCGAAAATTTTATCGTATAACATAGTTGCGTCCAATATACCCAAAAGACAAATCTTCTCCAAGGCAAATTACCTTAAACTCTTAGTATTGTATGGTCCACCTTAAAAATTATAGCCTCTACTTTGGCCCCGATCTCATGTAATTCATATTTTTCTAAATGGGCTCTCTTTATTTTATTCCACACTTTTTAGTACTTCATCAGGTAGCATTTGCTTCTGTAACCCATCGAAATATTTCTCAATCTTGCTATCCTTTGTAAAATCCCAGAATGACGACTTTATCTGTCGAAGTCCTAAAACGGCAGTAATCCAACTTTGTGTCCAACCAGTTTCGAT